>JBDLSY010000106.1:0-6524 GCA_039805985.1 Pseudomonadota bacterium
AACAGTTTATTAAAACATCTTTGACTTCTAATATAGATGTGAGTATTGAAATAACTTTAGGCTTAGACTTAAATGAAGAGAAAGCTAAAACAATTCGCTCACATAATACTATTATTTTTGTTTCCGATGAGATATATCAATCGCGTTTATTTTTACAAGAGATGGAGGGTATTTATTCAGCTTCTGAGCTGACTATAGATACTTTAAAAAAATTAGGTAGTATTAATTTAACTGTAGGTCAAATCAATTTATGAAAGCAAACGAAACCAAAGTCAATGAGTTTTTAGCAAAAAATAAAATTGCGTTTACTATTCCAGTCTATCAAAGAAATTATGATTGGACACTTTTTCAATGTAAACAGTTATTAGATGATATTTTTGAAGCGGGACAAGATGAGCAAATTAATGCACATTTTATTGGCAGTATTGTCTATGTTCATGATGGTATTTATAGTGCATCGGGTTTAATTGAGCTGACTATTATTGATGGGCAGCAGCGACTCACAACCATCACTTTAATTTATATTGCACTTTATCAGCTTGCAAAAAAAATGCAAACTGAATTATTTGAACAATCAGCGATTGAAATCAGTGAGACGTATTTAATTAATAAGTTTTTGCCTGAAGAACAAAAAATAAAATTAAAACTCACCGAAAACAATAAAGCAGCACTTCAACATATATTAAATTCGTTTGATGGCGAAACGTTTAAAAATTATTCAAGAATCATTGAAAATTTTACTTATTTTAAGTCGGTTATTAATATAAATAATTTTGAAGTTGTTCAGCGCGGACTTTCAAAATTAATGTTTGTAGACATTGCGTTAGATAGACAAAATGATAATCCGCAAAGAATTTTTGAAAGCCTAAATTCAACAGGACTTGAATTGTCTCAGGCTGACTTAATTAGAAACTATATTTTGATGGGATTAAGCTCCGTAGAGCAAGAACGAATTTATAAGCAATATTGGCAAGTCATTGAAAAATATGCAACCGATGAAATGACTAATCAAACAAAAATATCAGAATTTATTCGTGATTATTTAACGCTTAAAAATAAAGAAATTCCAAATAAAGACAAGGTATATATTGAATTTAAAAAGAAGAATCCGACTTCTAAAATTGAACAATTAGAATGTGTTTTGAGGGAATTAAAATCTTTAGTCAAATATTACAATAAACTACTTAATTCAAAAAATGAATCAGATAAACAAATACGTATACAACTTGAGTACATTAATAAATTAGAAATAAATGTTGCATTTCCTTTTTTAATGAAAGTATATGAAGATTTTGCAACTCAAACGATTGATAAAAACACTTTTATTTTAGTGTTATCCACGGTTCAATCTTTTGTGTTTAGACGCTTTATGGTTGGTTTGCCGACCAATGCACTCAATAAAATATTTATGGGCTTATATGATAAAGTAGAACCTAATCATTATTTATTCTCAATTCAAGAGTCTTTACTACAAAAATCAGGCGTTTACCGTTTTCCAAGAAATATTGAAACAATTAATGCTTTTAAAGAAAAAGATGTTTATAACATTAAACTTAAAAACCGTACTTA
Source organism: Pseudomonadota bacterium (assembly GCA_039805985.1). Classification (GTDB taxonomy): domain Bacteria; phylum Pseudomonadota; class Gammaproteobacteria; order Burkholderiales; family Burkholderiaceae_C; genus JBDLSY01. The sequence goes on from JBDLSY010000106.1 coordinate 1,570, forward strand.
TTTATTTGAACGGCTTGAAAATTTTCAAAACAATGAACCCGTGATTATTGAAGGCAATGCCGACATTACCATTGAACATATTTTTCCACAAAACCCTGACCCACAATGGAAAATTGAACTAGGTACAGAAGAATACAATTTGATTAAGGACTATCATCTTAATACCATTGGAAATTTAACTTTTTCAGGCAACAATGGAAAATTGAGTAATAAACCCTTCCTTGATAAAAAAGAAATGAATATTGACGGCAAAGAACAAGGCTACAACTTCAGTAGACTTTGGCTCAATAGAGATTTAAAAGACAAAACAAAATGGGATATATCTGCAATTGCAGAGCGAATAAATATTATTGCAGAACGCTTTATAAATATTTGGTCTATTCCTGATATTAATATTCAACCTGAAGAAAAAAATGATGAAATTAATATTTTTGATGCCAAAGACCCAAAACATAAAAAATTAGAGTACGCTATATTCTTTGATAAAAAAATCGTAGTTACTCAAGTTGCAAAGCTATATATTGAAGTATTTAAAACATTGTTTAGTTTAGAACCCGAAGCTTTTTTTATATCAGACATTGGAAATAGGTTAAATTTAACAAAGACACCAGATATAGATGGTTTAAGACAAGCTGTTCCGATTAATGAAACTTATTTTATAGAATCTAATATGGATAATGTAGGTAAATTTGAAAAAATTAAATATGCCTTAAGTACATTGGGTTTTGAAGACAAGTTAATGATTAAATATGAGAATTAAATTACCTTTTAAATAATTACTTAATTACTTTTTTACTTTTTTACTTTTTTACTTTTTTACTTTTTACTTTTTTACTTTTTTACTTTTTTTGTTGCTGATAGGTTAATTATTTATGCTTAACACTTTTAAAAAACGGCCCTATAATTTTTCACCCGGCCCTGCTGCACTGCCGCAATCTGTTTTAGAACGTGCAGCCAGTGAAATGCTTGACTACCGTGGCACAGGTATGAGTGTGATGGAAATGTCGCATCGTAGTGAATTGTTTATGGATATTTATTATCATGCCCATGATAGTGTACGTAAACTGTTGAATGTGCCAAGTAATTATCGTATTTTATTTCTTCAGGGCGGCAGTATCGGTGAAACAGCTATTGCACCACTTAATTTGCTAGGCAATAACCCGCAAGCTGATTATGTAATTACGGGTAACTGGAGCGAAAAAGCCTATAAAGAAGCTAAAAAATATGGTGATATTCATATAGCAGCCAGCAATTTAAACCCTTTAACTACAACAACACAGTATTTAGCAGCAGGGACTTATATCCCTGCGGTAGACACTTGGCAAATACGTTCTAATAGTGCTTATGTGCATTATTGTGATAACGAAACTATCCAAGGTTTAGAGTTTTTTACGCCACCCAATACGGGTAATGTGGTTCAGGTCGTTGATGCTTGCAGTAATTTATTTAGCCGTCCAGTGGACATTTCGCGTTATGGTGTGGTGTATGCCAGCGCCCAAAAAAATATTGGCCCGGCAGGCTTAACCGTAGTCATTGTGCGTGATGATTTATTGAATCAAGCGCAGCAACAGTGTCCTAGTGCTTTTAGTTACCGTTTGGCCGCTGATAATGACAGCATGTACAACACGCCGCCGACTTATGCCTTGTATATGGCAGGTTTAGTGTTTGATTGGATGCACGAACAGGGCGGATTAGTGGCACTGGCACAACAAAACGATGTAAAAGCAGATTGTTTATATCAAGCCATCAATAATAGCCATTTTTATGAAAATCGTATTGACATCACTTGCCGTAGCCGTATGAATATCCCATTTTATTTGGCAGATGAGTCTTTAAATGAAGCTTTTTTAGCAGGTGCTCGAGCCGCAGGATTATTACAGTTAAAAGGCCATAAAATAGTCGGTGGTATGCGTGCATCGCTGTACAATCCAACGCCGATTGAGGCCGTACAGGCACTCGTTGCATATATGCAGGCGTTTGAAAAAAATAATGCTTAAAGCATAAAGCATAAAATAAAAAATAAAAAATAAAAAATAAAAAGTATTAGAGTATAATCAATGGTTACTATTTTTTGCCTTTTTACTAAACAGTAAAGAGAGCGGACAATGATAAGTCTTAAAAATAGTAGCTATTTGATTAACTTATTGTTTAAGTGTTGAAGTATTGAAACATCTAAACATCTAAGCATTTGATTATTTTTTATTAATATTATAGGAACACTGTTATGAAAACCTTCGTTGCACAACCGCTCGAAGTGAAGCATGACTGGGTTGTACTAGACGCATCAGAACTCGTTCTGGGCCGTGTTGCCAGTGAAGTGGCACGCCGTTTGCGTGGTAAGCACAAACCAGAATTTACGCCTCACGTTGATACAGGTGATTATGTCATCATCACTAACGCCGCTAAACTACGCGTTACTGGCTCTAAATTTTTAGAGAAAAAATACTACCGCCATTCAGGCTATCCAGGTGGTATTTATGAAACGAATTTTCGCAATATGCAAGAAAAACATCCTGGCCGTGCTTTAGAAAAAGCAGTCAAGGGCATGTTGCCAAAAGGTCCTCTCGGTTATGCCATGATTAAAAAACTCAAGGTATACGCTGACGCATCGCACCCACACAGTGCACAGATGCCTACTACTATTACTTTGTAAGGCGAATCATGGATTTCGGAAGCTATAACTATGGTACGGGTCGTCGCAAAAGCGCCGTTGCCCGCGTGTTCATTAAAGCAGGTACAGGCACTATTGTTGTCAATGGTAAACCTGCTGAACAATACTTTTCACGTGAAACAGGTATGATGATTGTCCGTCAGCCACTTAACTTATTGAACATGCTAACTAGCTTGGACATTATGGTTAACGTAGCAGGTGGTGGTCAAAGTGGTCAAGCAGGTGCAGTACGTCATGGTATTACCCGTGCATTGATTGATTGGGATGCTGCTAATAAACCTGCTTTGAAAAAAGCCGGTTTAGTGACTCGTGATGCCCGTGAAGTTGAGCGTAAAAAGGTTGGTTTACGTGGTGCACGTCGTCGTAAACAGTTCTCTAAACGTTAATTAAGTTAATTGATTCTGTTTACATCAGAGTTAATAAAAACCACTGTTTTTTAAACACAGTGGTTTTTTTACGCACAATATTTAAATACTATTTAGATACTATTTAGATACTGTTTAGATACTGTTTAGTATAAAAGAATGAATATTAACGCAAAAAATTGATAAAACACCATTTATTCAAGATATTATTACTTTGTTTCTAGCTGTTTCTTTGACGTTAAAATAGCTTGTTTCTAAATTATTATCTCTAATTAAAGGCTAATATGCTGGTGATTTAATATGAATTTATTCTATAAATTTTACTGTGCATAATCACCTTGCATAATCACCTTACAAGTTATTTTATTTAACTCATTTTATTTAACTCATTTTTTTAAAAATTTTTATGAAACACTTTTTGTCGTCGCTACGTTTAATAATTTACCTAGCTAATTTAACATTAGTAACAGCCACATCAGCAACACCATTAAATGAACATCTATTGAGTACAAATACAACAGAACAAGAGTTACGTAAAGAAGTTAATGAAGCCATGAAAGCTTTGTGGGAAAAAGCAGATATTAATAAAGACAATCGTATTACTAAACTTGAGGCACAAGCAGCTAATATGATTATTTGTTCAAAAAATTTTGAGGCCATTGATAATGATAAAGATGGTAAAGTAAGCGAGCTTGAAAGTAAATTATGGATGAAATATTACACTGAAGAGCGTACTAAACACGCTACAGATCAGCTAGAAGAAGACGTGCAGGACACACACTATATTTCAAAAAAATACCGTAGCATGGCGTTTAAATCACCTGAACAACGAGAAATAGAATTACTCTCTAAAACAAATAAAACTGAGATGCACAAAAATACTGTACCCAGCATTCAGCGTTCAGTAAATTTTTATCAATAAAAATACACAATAAAAGTCCATAAACATTTATACTAAAATGGTGAATGACTATTTTTTTCACGCCTACCCAATCATCTATGCTTCAATCTGCTATCACTACAGAAACATTTATTCCTAGTAAAGATAGCTCTTTAGAAGCCTCCATTGCAACTTTGCAAGCAAAGCTAATAAAAATCGGCTTTGTCGTTACTGAACAATCTTGGCTTAATGATATTGAAGGTATTTGGTCGGTACATATAACTGATACTGCCTGTAAACGTCTATTTAGTAATGGTAAAGGGGCTAGTGAATTAGCAGCCCGTGCCAGTGCCTTGGGTGAATTTTTTGAACGTTTATCAACCAATTATTTTTGGACACATTTTTACTTAGGTGAAAAAATAACGAATGCGTCTTGGGTGCATTATCCGCAAGAACATTGGTTTAGCTTAACGGCTAAAGGAACGCGGCATAAAAAATTGACTGAATTACCTAAAGGTCTACTTAACCCTGAATTACATTTATTTTACAATCCAAATAATGCCATTGAACCTCATCAATTAATAGATTTAAATTCTGGTAATAGTGAACGTGGTATTTGTACTATTCCCTATACGCGTTTGCGTGATAACACTGTGACTTTATTTCCTGTCAATTTGATAGGTAATTTATATGTCAGTAACGGTATGTCGGCAGGCAATACCTTAATGGAAGCCCGTGTGCAGGCTATGGCAGAAATTTTTGAACGGCATATCAAATTTAATATTATTAAAGACACGGTATGTTTGCCTAATGTACCTGAAAGTGTCATTAATCGTTATCCAAAAATTGCAGCAGGTATTGCAGGTTTACGTGCAGCAGGCTACGGTATTTTAGTAAAAGATGCTTCATTAGGCGGACAATATCCCGTGATGTGCGTTACGATGTTAAATCCTAAAGACCAAGGTGTATTTGCTAGTTTTGGTGCGCATCCACGTTTTGAAGTAGCCTTGGAACGTTCACTCACCGAGTTGTTACAAGG
>JBDLSY010000107.1:0-3972 GCA_039805985.1 Pseudomonadota bacterium
AATTACTGTCATTGTTAGTAATAATACTTTTTATGTAAAAAAATATTATCAATATTATCAATATTATTAACATAATTACTACATACAAATAATTTGGTAGTATTTACTTTAAATTTAAATACTCACTTTTTTTAAAATTCACTTTTTAAAAACTATTAATAAGTTACAAGGTTTGTAACTAAAGGCAATAGATAGAGAAATATTTATATTTTTATATAAACCTCACAAAAAATAATTAATAAAACCAACCTTTCATTTTTTTAAATGTACTTTTAATAAAATCTGTGGTGTCTGCAACATGGACTGGTGCTGTCGGAGTAGTATCTACAATTTGTTTTTTTGCATCTTCTAATAACCCCATAACAGTAGAAAAACGCGGATTACGCACAATGTCGGCGAAACTACCTGTGTATTGTGGAACACCTATTCGGACAGGCCGTGCAAATACATCTTCGGCTAATTCTTGCATACCAGGCATTAAAGAAGAACCTCCTGTTAATACTACGCCAGACGACAACAAATGCTCACAACCCGATTGTTGAATCACTTTTTGAACCAGCGAAAACAACTCTTCAACACGAGGTTCAATAACTGATGATAAATTCTGACGGCTTATCATACGAGCCTCTCTATCACCGCCTAAACCAGGTACTTCTAAACGTTCATTTGAATTAACTAAGTCTCTTTTTGCAACGCCCCAACGAATTTTTAAATCTTCTGCTTCAGCAGTTGGCGTACGCAATGCCATTGCAATATCATTAGTAATATGGTCACCGGCGACAGGAATAACGGCAGTATGCCGAACTGCACCGCCTGAAAAAATAGCAATATCAGTAGTGCCGCCGCCAATGTCAATCAATACAACCCCTAAATCTTTTTCGTCTCGCGTTAATACTGCTGTAGCTGATGCCAACGGTTGCAAACTAACATCGGCTACTTTTAGGCCGCAACGTGTAATACATTTAACGATATTGGTTACAGAACTGACCGCACCAGTAACAATATGCACTTTTACTTTCAGTCGCACACCAGCCATTCCCATTGGATCAGATACACCTTCTTGATTATCCACCACATACTCTTGTGCAATAGCGTGTAGTACCTGCATTTCACTACCAATTGGTATGGCTTTTGCTGTCTCTAAGGCACGGTCCATATCACTTTTTGTAACTTCTTGATCACCAATAGCCACTACACCTTCACTATTAGAGGATTTAATATGCCCCCCAGCTACACCTGTCCATACCAAAGAAAATTGCTTTTCAGACATTAATTGCGCTTCTTTAATAGTCGCATTAATAGCTTCTACTGTCGCATCAATATTAATAACCATACCCTTACGCATACAACCGTTGCTAGATTGCTGCCCAATACCACAAACTTGTATAGCACCGTTCGGTAAAACATTAGCAACGACAATAATGATTTGTGACGTGCCAATATCTAGCGCTACAATTTGTGGATACTGTTGTGAATCAATGGATTGGGTAGACGGCGATGAATAGGGTGTTTGTACTGACACGTATTTATTAGAGTTCACGTTGAATATTCAGTTAAATGATAAATCAATACATAATTGTAAATAAAATAAGCGATTTAATAGGGTATTTAATAAAATGTTTCATAAAGTATTTCAAATAAGCAATATATTACATTACGGATAAGCCTTGCTAACAGCGTAGCCATTAGGATAGCGTAAATCAATCCGAGAATAAGGTTTAAGATTAGCGGCCTGTTGGGCCGTTGCCCAAGTACTAATCCACCGATTAATACGCATTTCTATATTAGGTTGCAAATCGTCACGCCCAATTTCTAACACAATATTGTTTGACAATACGGCGGTCCAAGCCCGTCTTTCTGAAAAGTATAACTGGCGTACAGACAGTTTTTTAGGTAAAAGCCACTGATTTAATCGGTGAAAATGTGCCTGTATGACATCAATATTATCTTTATCACCATAAAACTGCGGTAAATTTTGCCATATATCAGTACCCTTTAAGACCCCTAAAAACAGTTCACCGTATTGATTAACCAGTAAATCATCATTTAATTTTGCCACAGGCTGATGTTCTTCAACGACAACCCATAAACGGTTTGGCCAAACACGCCGCACGACTACATGACGAACCCAAGCGTTGTCTTGAAAAAAATGCTGTACCGTGTCTAAGTCTACAGTAAAAAAATTACCTTTTATTCTAGGCATTAATTGATATTTAATGATTTTAGCCTGTTGATGCGATATATCAGTTGAGCCACGCATACCCGTCACAACTAATTCGTTAATATTAAACCACGGGTGACGTTGCACCCACGAACCTCCAGTAATAATTATCAAAAACAAAGCACTCACCAGCATTAGACCTGCCAATACATTCAGTACAGCAGGTTTATTCCAACACGATAGCCACCACAGTTTAAGCATAAATAATTTAAGTCATTTAATGACGTAGTTTAAATAAATATACATTTATAAATTATATTTTTATTAATTTTTATTAATTTTTATTAATTTTTTAATGTAGCAGTAGAAGCAATTAAACAACATAATTCTTCATAGTTTAAACCAACTTGTTTAGCAGCCATTGGCACTAAAGAGTGGCTAGTCATACCCGGTGAAGTATTAACTTCTAATAAATATGGCGTTAAATCACCTGTATTTACATTTATTTGTAGCATCACATCAACACGTCCCCACCCCTCACAGCCAATGCTATCAAACGCATGAATGGCCAATTGTTGGATACGTTCAGTTAACTCGGGTGATAACTGTGCAGGCACTTCATAACGAACATCATCTGAAAAATACTTGTTATGAAAATCATAGTTACCTTGTGGGGCAATTATCTCAATAATAGGCAAGGCTTGAGTGCAGCCGTTAATACGTAATAGTGCTACGGTCACTTCACGGCCTGTAATAAATTGTTCAGCCAGTGATTCGTCAGAACAAGTCAGCGATTTTGCCCAAGCAGCAGGGACATCTTGTGCATTTTTGACATGGCTAAACCCTAATGAAGAACCTTCGCGGTTCGGTTTGACTGCCATTTCACCTAATTCTATGTGAGCAGTTAATAAATCAGCTTCACTACGTATATAACGATAGTTCGGTGTTGAAAGACCTTCAGCTAACCAAATACGTTTAGTCATAATTTTATCCATAGCAATGCTACTTGCCATGACACCACTGCCTGTGTAGGGTATTTTCAATAACTCTAATACACCTTGAATACAGCCATCTTCACCATAACGGCCATGTAAACACAGCATTGCATGGTTTGCTTTAAGGGCTATCAATTCTGAAATAGAGTGTGTTGCTAGGTCAAAAGAAACTGCATTAACACCAGCTGCTTTTAAAGCAGCCAATACGCCATTGCCTGATAATAAAGAAATCTCACGTTCGCCAGATAGTCCACCCATTAATACAACCACTTTTCCTAAAGAATTGGGGTTAATGGCTGGAACATTAACATAATTAAATTGTTGAGAGCTAGTATTTTGATGCGTGGTATAGGTCATATCAGTTTAATATAAGTGTGTAAAACAAAAAAGCAGTATGGATAATGTTACATTGTATTGAATAACTACCCATTTAACTATCTATTTAATTATCTATTTAATTATCTATTTAGCGATTCATTTTATTTTTATAGTGATGCAATTTTATTGTTTGTAGCATTGAACACTTGAAGTTGCTGAACAGTTTCGCTACAACTCGCACCAATGCTGCCTGCCCCCATACAAATGACTATATCGCCAGGTTTAACCGTATTCAAAATAATTTTTGGTAAATCATAAATAGATTCAACAAACTGGGGTTCAATAAACCCTGCTACTCTAATAGCACGCGTCAATGCACGGCCATCAGCCGCTACGATAGGTGTTTCGCCTGCGGCATACACTTCAGTTAAAAGCAAGACATCAGCTGTGCTACAAATACGCACAAAGTCTTCAAAACAATCGCGAGTACGGCTATAG
>JBDLSY010000108.1:0-5695 GCA_039805985.1 Pseudomonadota bacterium
ACACGCATAAATATCAGGGGAATGTATATATGAGTAAGGATAAAACAAATAACCACGGGTATAGGCTGCTGCCTGCCATATTGTAGACAGGTCAGGGTTATAAGGCGGTGGCAGTTGATGGTGTAGCTGTTTGTCAAACATTTTATTTAACTTTAAAGCCAAAGTATCAACGCCTGCTGGGCCTTTAAAGTCATTTGCTACAATGAGTGCCTTATTTGAAAGGCTGTCTTGTCTTGGATAATATAAATAAAACTTAATAGCCAACTCCCAATGCCAGTAAAGCCCATTTGTATCACGCAATAAGTAGTCAATTTCACCAATAGTCGTGTGGTCTTTATGACTGTGTTCAATTGTTTTTGAACGCAAAGGCACATTAGCCGCTATGAGTTCAAATAATTTACTGTGCTGTAAAAAGTACAATAAAAGTGTTTCTGCATAACGCCCTAAGCGAATAGCGACGTTTTTTTTGGGTACTGTATGTAATATAGTACGGTATAAATGTTCTGTGTCTACTTGTGATAACCAAATGATGATTTGCTTTATTTGTAGTGCGTTATAACTTTGCACTGCAGCACTAAAACGGTTTTTTTGTACACTAAGTAGAGGGTCTGATTGTAGTAACCATTTTAAGTCAGCCAAACACCGAGCAGGTGTTAGTGGGTGTAAGGCTGAATCATACATAGTATTTTTATGATAAAAAGCTATTAAATAAATAAGGTGTTTAATTGATAGCTAAATATTAAAGACTAAGTATTAAATATTAAAGACTAAATATTAAAGACTAAATATTAAAGACTAAATATTAAATATTAAATATTAAACACTAAATATTATTAGGTTGCCAATAAAGTCACTTCAAATTTTAAAGTAGCATTGGGTGGAATGACACCACCCGCCCCGCGTGCACCATAGCCCAAAGCAGGTGGAATAATCAATGTGCGGCTACCGCCGACTGACATACCTTGTACACCTTCGTCCCAGCCCGCGATGACATGGCCTTGTCCCAGTGGAAAATCAAAAGGTTGATTGCGGTCTTTGCTAGAATCAAACTTGGCTCCTTGAATGCCATCGGTATACAGCCAGCCTGTGTAATGAACACTCACGTGGTTACCTTTTTTAGCGATTGCGCCTGTACCAAGTACAGTGTCTTCGTATTGTAAATTAGATGCAGTAGTAGTAAAAGGCATAGTAAAAGTAAATGATTAAGATGTTAATGTTAAGGTATTGATATTAAAGTATTAATAAAGGTTTAAAAAATTTGAGTAAGTTTGAAAGTAAAATGGCAGTATTAAAAAAATGCCATAGCACAATTGTAACCACAATTTAAAATGAATTAACTACAAAGGATTTAATGATGCAGTGTACCGTAACTTGGGCAGGTTTAAGTAGCAATACTGAAAATCCACAATTAAACAGTGGTATGCGTTTTGATGCAACAACAGGCAGCGGTCATATTGTCAGTATGGACGGGGCCATTGAAGGCGGCGGTAACAATGTCGCAGCACGCCCGTTAGAACTGTTATTGGCAGGTACGGGTGGCTGTAGTGCGTATGACGTTGTATTAATTTTAAAACGCAGCCGACAACAAGTTACAGGGTGTACTGTACAATTATCAGCAGAACGGGCAGTGACCGACCCTAAAGTATTTACTACTATTCACTTTGAATTTACAGTAACAGGTATGGGTTTGAACCCAGCTACTGTTGAGCGAGCTGTTGCTTTATCACATGAAAAATATTGTTCTGCCAGTATTATGTTGGCACACAGTGTTGCAATTACCTATAGTGTCAAAGTTTTAGAAATTTCAAATAAGTAATACAAATAATACAAATAATACAAATAAATATATTTAATATAGATAAATATATTTATATAGATAAATCAAATAAATTTAGAAAAAATGATGCAGATACCCTATGAAACACTAATGTCGCATGTTATGCAACACGGCATAGCAAAGACGGATAGAACCCACACAGGGACACTTAGCATGTTTGGTTATCAATTGCGTTATGATTTATCGCAAGCGTTTCCGTTAATTACGACTAAAAAAGTGCATTTTAAAAGTATTGTCCACGAGCTGCTGTGGTTTTTAAGTGGCGCATCAAACATTAAATATTTAACGGATAACGGCGTAACAATATGGAATGAATGGGCTGATAAACACGGTGAGCTTGGGCGGGTTTATGGCGTGCAATGGCGAAGCTGGAACACAGGCGATGACAAAGTGATAGACCAAATCACACAGGTAATTAATAGTATCAAAACGAATCCTGATAGCCGTCGGCATATCGTAACAGCGTGGAATCCGTCCGATATTGACACAATGGCATTGCCACCTTGCCATGCTTTGTTTCAGTTTTATGTAGCTGATGGCAAGTTATCCTGCCAACTGTACCAAAGAAGTGCCGATATATTTTTAGGTGTGCCGTTTAACATAGCCAGTTATGCTTTATTAACCCATATAGTGGCACAACAATGCAATTTAAAAGTGGGTGATTTTATATGGACAGGCGGTGATTGTCATATTTATAACAATCATTTTGAACAGGTTCAGTTGCAATTATCAAGAACACCTAGACCATTACCGCAATTAAATATTAAACGTTTACCCAGCGATATATTTGATTATCAATATCATGATTTTGAGTTACTTGGATACGACCCGCACCCAGCAATTAAAGCCCCGATAGCCGTTTAATCTTCAAACCGTTTTTGCAGACCTGCTTGCCAAAACGATTCAGAGTTTAAAACATTCACAAATAATTGTGCGGCATTGCCTGCACCAAACCCCGTATCCTGTGTAAAACGTTTACCCCAAAATGTATTTAAAAAATGTTGAATAGCGGGTTTGTCTAAGGCGTTACAATTGACTAAAGACGGGGCAGTTGAACGGTTGTATTGACGTGAACCCACATCTAAACTGGGGATTCCTAAAAAAGGAGCTTCACGTACACCCGCACTACTATTGCCAATAATTGCATTGGCATTGCGCATCAGCTCTGAAAAATATGCAAACCGCATTGATGGAATTAAGCGAAATCTAGTGGTAGGTAAACGGTTTAAAACCGAAAAAATAGCTTCAGTACCTGGGTCATTGTTAGGAGCAATCACTACAAAACACTGCTGACTGTCCTCTAAAACGCTAAATAAAGCAGCCGCTTGCTCACCAATGGTATTGACTTCAGACGTCACAGGGTGAAAAATAACAATGCCATATTGATGGGCTTCAAAAGGAATTTGATAGTAATCTTTTACCACTGCTAAATCAACACCGCTGGGACGCAAATGGACATCTAATTCGGGTGAGCCAATCGTATAAATACAATGACTGGGTTCACCTAAACTTAAAACTCGATCACGGGCTTTGTCTGAACTCACAAAATGACTGGCACATAATTTGGTATTGCAATGGCGAATACTTTCATCAATCGTACCTGAAATTTCACCGCCCTCAATGTGTGCCGAGCGAATATATTTCATAGAACACACCAATGCCGCTGCCAGTGCCTCAATACGGTCACCGTGAATAATCACTAAATCGGGGCTATATTCGTGTAAAAAATCAGACAAACCTAAAATGGTTTTCGCTAGGACTAACTCTTGTGAATCGCCCGCTTTTTGATTAACGAACTCAAAAAAATCAGCGGCTTTAAACCGCTTAACTTCTACTTTGGTGCTGCCATAACGTGCCATCATGTGCATGCCTGTGATAAAAAAACCGATATGAAAACCCGTGGCTTGTGCAGCAATTGCCAAAGGTTCAATTTTGCCAAAATCAGCACGAGTACCCGTGATAAACAGTAATTTTTTACTCATAAAAATGTCTTATAAATAATATTTAATAAAAACTTATTGTATCGTTACAACACTGTAGAAGTTAAAGGTTATACGCTAATACTGCTAAAAAATTGAGTTAAGTATCATTAAATATCATTATTTTCTATCAGCCCAATATATACTTAATATACGCCTAATTTGTTCTAGGAATATTTTAGTATCATGAAAATAGTTTGGATACGCTTTTTTAATTCTTTTAATGAGGGTGTTGCAACTAATAAAAACATTAACATCATCATTTGTAATATATTACGTCATAGAAACGGTTAAAAACAATAAAAAAAACCTTATATACTTTAATATATAAGGTTAAAATTTTTTGGCTCCTCAACCTGGACTTGAACCAGGGACCTACGGATTAACAGTCCGGCGCTCTACCAACTGAGCTATTGAGGAACAAACTATTTCAGTATTATAATGTATATTTACAATACACGCAAATAACAATTTAAAAATTAAAATTTAAAAACATAAAACATAAAACATAAAACATAAAACAACTAAATATTTTTAGTACTACTTTTTAGCACTACTATCACGATGAGAGTAACCTATTTTTTCGCTGTATTTCTAATGCATCTAAACTTTGACGTAATAGTATGGTGTTCGTTTCCATGAATTTTAATACTACTTTTAAATCGTTTAAGTGTTTTTCTAAATCAGCGAGTTCTAAAGCAGGCAAATTGTATTGTGCCATAGCTTGTGCTAATGAGCTACTCACATTTGGTAAAACTTCAGAAACACTATCACTTACTGTAGTATTTTCAAGCGTATGTTGTATTAAATATTGCCTAAAAACTGCCATATTTTGTAAAATGGCTTCTAGATGTGGCGGTTGTATAAAATCCATACATTCCTCTAGCTATATTAATAATTATGACAACATATCATGCCAAATAGTTTGTGCCCAAGCCCAAGCATATTGACCTTCAAGCACATTGGCTTCTTTACTTAAACCACCCGTATTTTTAATAGTCATAGGCATTTTTTGCTCATTATCAAAGCGATGGGTACTCGCAACATGAATTGCACGCGTAGCATCAACATAGCTGTAGCAGGTATTCATAATGGTTAGAGGCAAGGGCGTACGGTTATTGAATAATTCTACAATAGCACTGGCAGCAATTTTACCGTGTTGATTAGCGATATGACCACTTTTAGGCATACCAGGCGCTGCTTGTACGGCATCACCCAGTATATGAATATATTTAACGGCAGTTGATTCCATACTTAACCAATCCACTTGACACCAACGCTTATCAGTACTATTCACAACACCTACTTTATAAGCGATTATTCCCGCTTGCATTGGGGGAATAATATTAATTACATCGGCAGTAATGCTATCACCAAACTGGTTTTCTAATGTGCGTGTGGTAGCGTTTAAACGTTTGAGTTCCCAGCGGTTTTGATACTCAATCATGCCTTCATAAGTGGTGCTCCATTCATGAGTAAACAATGCTTTTTTGCTTTGTATATCTTCATTGGCATCTAAAATAAGAATTTTAATTTTACTATTAGGTTTATGTTTTTTAAAGTAATGAGCCATTTGACAAGCCCGTTCATAAGGCCCTGGTGGACAACGATAAGGGGCTTTAGGAATACTAATCGCAACAATGCCGCCATCGGGTATATCCTCAATTTGTTGTCGTAATTGTTGCGTTTGTATCCCTGCTTTCCAAGCGTGTAATACCGTTTTTTGTGCGATGGCATCAAAACCTTCAATACTGTCAAACAAAAAATCTACGCCAGGACTTAAAATCAAACGGTCATAAGCGAGTGTCTGAATAGGTGAGTTGTTGATGACAATACGCTTATTAAGTGAATCTATTTCGGTCACTTCAGCATGAATCAC
>JBDLSY010000109.1:0-3219 GCA_039805985.1 Pseudomonadota bacterium
GCAAAAAACCGCTTGAAAAAAGGATACGCTGCTGCAATCAGTACCGCAGGAATACACAATAAAATAGCTAATTTATTTAAATATAATATAGCCAATCCACCAGCGATAAATACACATAAAGCTGCAACAAACAAAGCTTCACGCACACTGACTAAGCCTGTTGCTAACACACGTTGAGCCGTGCGTTGAACATGGGCATCAAAATCTCGATCTGCTATGTCATTGACTGCACAACCCGCACTACGCATTAAAATAGTACCCAATAGAAACACCGTAAGCAGTTCAATGAAAGCAGCGCTATCAATAGGCAGTTTAAAATGTGCAGCTGCTAACCATAGAGCCCATAAAGTGGGCCATAACAACAGTAAGATACCAATAGGTTTATCTAAACGAACCAACTTTAAATACAAAATAAGTTTAGTCATACTTAATCAGCTATATTTTCTTTAGATTTTTCTTTAAGTTTTTATTTAAGTTTTTAACTAAGCTTTTATTTAAGCTTTTAACTTTACACGCAATCGATTAAATAACATCACACAAGCGACTAACACTGTACCTGATACAACGCCTAATAAAGCGTCAAAACTGATTTGAGCTAAAGATTTAAACCAAGCTAATTGAGTAGTAAACGCGTCAACATACTGATATAAATCAGTAAACCCGTGCATTAAAATGCCCCCGCCCACCATAAACATAGCGGCAGTTCCTATCACACTTAAAATTTTCATTAATTTAGGCGCAAACCATAGAAGACTACGCCCTAAATTATTCATTATGACCGAAGGCTGGCGTAATAAATAAAACCCAAAATCATCTAATTTTACAATCGCGGCTACTAAGCCGTACACACCCACTGTCATTATTATCGAAATAACTACGACTACACTGGCTTGTTTAGAAAAACTAGCGGTGCTTACTGTGCCTAAAGCAATGACAATAATTTCAGCCGATAAAATAAAATCTGTACGAATAGCCCCTTTTATTTTATCTTTTTCTAAAGCCAGCCAGTCTGTATCAGCATTTACAACAGCCGCGTGAATACGGTCATTATGACCCTTATCGTGATGAAATAAATTATGCACTATTTTTTCCATACCTTCAAAACATAAATATGCACCACCCAACATCAAAAGCGGTGTAATCAGTGTAGGTAGAAAAAAGCTAATAGCTAAAGCAGCAGGCACTAAAATCATTTTATTAACAGCTGAACCTTTTGCAACTGCCCATACCACAGGGAGTTCTCGGTCAGCACTTACCCCTGCAACTTGTTGAGCATTTAAGGCTAAATCATCACCCAACACACCCGCTGTTTTTTTAGCGGCGACTTTAGTCATCACGGCTACATCGTCAAGAATGGTTGCAATGTCATCAATGAGTGCAAATAAACTGGTTGCCATAGTATTTTTTGTATGTCGTTAAAGAAATTATATTTTAGGAAGTATGTTTTTAAGTAGCAATCAATAGTAGCAATCAATAATAGCAATGTATACATAAAAAAATATGATACAAAATTAAATTTGATTGACGGTGTAATTGACTAACTTAATCTATAATAATGGTCTGTACTGTGTTCAAGTATAAATTAGCGTGTAACAATAAACATTATACGTGCCAAGGAAGGGGGTGATGTTATGCCAAGTATCAAATTAAAAGAAAATGAACCATTTGAAGTTGCAATTCGTCGTTTTAAACGTACGATTGAGAAAATTGGTCTATTAACAGAGTTGCGTGCGCGTGAGTTCTATGAAAAACCAACGACAGAACGTAAACGTCTGAAAGCTGCCGCTGAAAAGCGTCAATATAAACGCGTTCGTAGTCAGCAATTGCCCGTTAAAAAATATTAATAAATTCATCTATTAATAAATTTATCTTTAATATTTTAATATTTTAATATTTAGTTATTTTTAATATCCAGCGTCTTGATGTTAATTTAACTAAAAAAAATACCGATTCTATTTATTAATAATAGAGTCGGTATTTTTTTAAATTAAACATCATACACTTTGATTGATTTGGGCTCTATTTGATTTAAACTGCTCCACAAACGAAAAAAACTGCCCCGCTTCAATTGCATCACGCATTTCCTGCATTAGAGTTTGGTAATAGACTAAGTTGTGAATCGTATTTAAGCGCGCCCCTAAAATTTCGTTACTGCGTAATAAATGGTGTAAGTAAGCTCTAGAAAAATTTGCACAACAATAACAACTACAACTGGCATCTAAGGGTTGAGTGTCCATTTTATACTTAGCATTACGAATTTTTACATCGCCGAATCGGGTAAATAACCAGCCATTGCGCGCGTTTCTTGTGGGCATTACGCAATCAAACATATCAATACCCTTTGATACTGCATCTACTAAATTTTCTGGTGTACCGACGCCCATTAAATAATGCGGTTTGTTAGGTGGCAATTTAGGCCCAATATGCGATAGTATACGCATCATCTCCTCTTTAGGTTCACCCACTGATAAACCGCCGATGGCAATGCCATGAAAGGGTAGTTCATTTAAACCGGCTAAACTTTCATCACGCAAATCAGTGAACATACCCCCTTGGACTATTCCGAAAATAGCGTTGGTGTTTTTATTATCTGGGCGATTAAATTCATCAATACTCCGTTTTGCCCAACGCAATGATAACTGCATACTTTGTTTAGCTTCATCATGGGTCGTTAAACGCTGTTTATGTTCATAGGGCGTACATTCATCAAACTGCATCACAATATCGCTGTTTAATACCCGCTGTATTTGCATTGAAATCTCTGGAGACAAAAATAATTTATCACCATTAATGGGCGACCTAAACGTAACACCATCTTCAGTTATTTTACGCATGGCTCCCAATGAAAATACTTGAAACCCACCGCTGTCAGTCAAAATAGGCTTATTCCAGCCCATGAATTTATGTAGTCCACTATGGGCTGCAACTACCTCTAAACCAGGACGAAGCCATAAATGAAAAGTATTACCCAAAACAATTTGAACACCCATTTCATTTAGTTCAAGCGGACTCATCGCCTTCACCGTACCATAAGTACCTACTGGCATAAAAACGGGTGTCTGTACACACCCGTGATTCAAAGTAACGACTCCCCGCCTAGCATATCCATCTGTTTTAAGTAGTTTAAAGTCTAAATGCTCAACTAAATTTTTAGTATGATTAGTTGTTATTTGATGGTTTAGGACATTATTTTGATTCATAAAACTATTTTTATTTATA
>JBDLSY010000110.1:0-7694 GCA_039805985.1 Pseudomonadota bacterium
AGTTTAAATCTACTAATTGTAGATGTTATAAAAGTTAAAAAATTAAAAATTATCAAACATTGTCAGCCATCAATCATCATTTAAAATAGTGAGACAATATTTTCTCAAACATTTAAATTTATGAATACTGCTATATCACCCACACCTTACCCCATCACTGATGCAGTACAACACGCTTTGCAAGTCTCGTTACGCGGCACACAAGAGTTACTACCACAAAATGAATGGGTGAATAAGCTGGCTCAATCAGCAGCCACAGGTATACCATTACGTATTAAATTGGGCTTAGACCCGACTGCACCTGACATTCATTTAGGGCATACAGTCGTTTTGAATAAAATGCGACAATTACAAGATTTAGGGCATCAGGTTATTTTTTTAATCGGTGATTTCACTAGTATGATTGGCGATCCATCTGGACGTAATACAACCCGCCCGCCATTAACAGCAGAACAAATTAAACAAAATGCACAGACTTATTATCAACAAGCCAGTTTAATACTGGACCCCGCTAAAACTGAAGTCCGCTATAACAGTGAATGGTGTGATGCTTTAGGAACACGCGGTATTATTCAGCTTGCTAGCCGCTATACCGTAGCCCGTATGATGGAACGTGATGACTTTGCTAAACGTTATGCAAATAATACTCCGATTAGCGTACACGAGTTTTTATATCCACTCATACAAGGTTACGACAGTGTTGCCTTAAATAGTGATTTAGAATTAGGCGGTACTGACCAAACTTTTAATTTGTTAGTCGGACGCGAGCTACAAAAAGAATACCAACAGCCACAGCAATGTATTTTGACTATGCCGTTATTAGAAGGTTTAGATGGTGTAGAAAAAATGAGCAAAAGTAAAAATAATTATATTGCCATTACTGAATCTGCCAATACTATGTTTGCAAAAATACTATCCGTTAGCGATGATTTAATGTGGCGTTGGTACACTCTATTATCATTTAAAAGTTTAAAAATAATTGAACAATTAAAAACTGATGTACTGGCAGGGCGTAACCCTAAAGAAATAAAAGTGTTATTGGCTAAAGAAATTACTACGCGTTTTCATAATATTGAAGCTGCTAATAGTGCCGAACAAGATTTTATTAACCGCAGCCAAGGCGGCATTCCTGAAAACATTCCAAATATTGAGTTAAATCTTAATGAAACCAGTGGTTTAGGCATTGCAAATCTATTAAAATCAACTGGATTGGTCGCTTCAATCAGCGAAGCTTTTCGCTTGATTGATGGTGGCGGTGTACGTGTTGATAGCAGTGTTATTAGTGATAAAAAACTGCTTTTAATAGCAGGCGAATATGTCGTCCAAGTCGGTAAACGCAAATTTATACGAGTTATTTTAAATTAAGTATATATTTGTTTTATTGGGTTTGTATTAAGCTTGTCTGTACCATATATAGTATTTGAAATTTATTTATGTATTTATGTATTTATGTATTTATGTATTTATGTATTTATGTATTTATGTATTTATGTATTTATGTATTTATGAATCAGTTAATCAATATAAATTATGTCTATTTATTCTAAAAAATTATCGCGGCGTAATTTGCTAACCTTGTTGTCTATATCCGTGTTACCCGTATCATCATTAGCGACCCGTTTGCACTCTGATACAGTGAGTACTTTACCTAAACGGTTAAAAAAAATTAAGTTTAAGGGTATGGCAGCCCCTTCAATGGACAATCCTGCTGAACTGGCAACAGTTACTATTAACTCTGCACTGCAAGTTACTTTAGACAATGGGCAATCAATTGATTATGCCTTAGATTACCAGACTTTTTTTATGACAGGTACACCTGTTTTTGATGGTAACGGAGGGACTATTTTAGCCGGTGGTTATTACAATATTTATAATCAGCCGATTATAGATACTACAGTCAAAGGCAAAGAACGGCAATTTTTTTCAGATTGTCCTGATGGTACATCGTTAATTCAGTTAAGCCAACCAACAGTTAAAGGGATAAATGGTCGTACTGTTTTTGCAGTGGTACAGTTTGAATATACTTCATTAGCACAAGACGGCAAAACTATGATGTATGGACAACTCCCTTCGCCAATCGCTGTATTGACTTTAGACCAAAATCTGATAACAGGACAATTAAAATTAGTCAAATATCATAATATTGATACCTCATCAGTGTATGGTTTATGGACTACCTGTGGCTCTAGCTTATCACCGTGGGGCACTCACTTATCTAGTGAAGAATACGAACCTGATACATTTGAACTAATCAATAATCCAGAACAAGCAACTGTGCTACAAGGGTTTAGCCAGCATTTGTTTGGTAATAAAAATACTGCTAATCCTTATCATTATGGGCATATTCCAGAAGTTACGGTTAATCCAGATGGTACTGGAAGGATTAAAAAGCATTATTGTATGGGACGATTTTCTCATGAACTGGTACAAGTGATGCCAGATAATCGTACCGTATTAATGGGCAATGACGCGACTAATGCGGGTTTATTTGTGTTTATTGCTGACAAACCTGCTGATTTATCATCGGGTACTTTATATGTTGCACAATTAGGTGAAGGCTTTTCAATAGATGCCTCTAATAAAAATACTACACATTTAAGCTGGATTAAACTGGGGACTGCCCACAGTGATGATATTTTAAATTTAGCTAATCGCTTAAAACCAAGCGATATTATGACTGTAAAAATAATAGACCCGCAGGACAATGCTTATACAAAAATTACAGTCAATGGTAAAGTAGAATGGGTGATACTTCATAAAAATATGGCACACGCGGCAGCATTTTTAGAAACACACCGCTATGCAGCTTTAATGGGTGCTAGTTTAGGCTTTAGTAAAATGGAAGGAACTACCGTTAATATTAAAGACAAAATCGCTTATCAAGCCTTGCAAAATATTCATAGTTCTATGGTATCTGGACACAAAGCGAATGTAATCAATAACGGCATTAACTTGCCTAAAGCCATTAATGCAGGCGCTATTTTGCAATATTATTTAAAGGGCAAACTGCATGACACTGATGGTATAGCCATCGATAGCCAATGGATGCCCGCTAATATAGGTACTTTATTGGTGGGGCAAGATATAACCCCTGATATTATGGGTAATACGGCTAATCCTAATTGGATAGCCAATCCTGACAATTTAAAATTTTCCGAAACTTTGCGTACTTTGTTTATTGGTGAAGACAGTTCACAACATATTAATAGTTATCTATGGGCTTATCACGTTGATACTCAAGAATTAGTCAGATTAGCTTCAATGCCTGCTGGCGCTGAAGCAACAGGTTTGCATATTGCAGACAATATTAATGGTTGGACGTATATTTTAAGTAACTTTCAACATGCAGGAGATTGGTCAAATATACATCAACCGTTTAAAAATACCCTAGAACCTTTATTAAAAAATAATTATCAAGACAAATTTAGTGCTACTGTAGGCTATTTAACTTGTAAGATTATTTAAAGCATATTTAATAAACCATTTGAATACACTATGAATTTTTTTAAAAAACACCGTGTTAGTATCGTCAGTCTTTTAGTCCTGTTAATGGGTTATTTTACTGCACCTAATGCCTTGAATTTTTCATCTACATTAAAACACAATAACCTATTAAATACTATTAATAATAAGCGTATAGACAACACTAATAATTTATCTGCGACTGCCATCGCTGGTTTTGATAGACTTAGTCTTACAGAGCTGCCTAAAGAAGGACAAGATACTGTACGCTTAATTCAAGCGGGTGGTCCATTTCCCTACAGCCAAAAAGACGGTAGTATTTTTAGCAATCGCGAACGTAAATTACCACTTAAACCGCGTGGCTACTACAGTGAATATACAGTTAAAACGCCTTATGCAAAAAACCGCGGGGCACGCCGGATTATTGCTGGACAAGGGATAACGGGCAATTCAGCTACAAGCGGTGAATACTTTTATACTGAAGACCATTACGCTACTTTTAAACAAATTGATTTAAAAAAATAAGATTGAGTATTGATATTAAATTATCAACTGTAAAATATTGAAAATTGCTCAAAAATCACTTAAAAAAACTATGAAACACTCCAATCAAACACCTGTAGTAGAGCATAATTTTTTATGTTCTACTTTACAAAAAGGCGGTATTATTTCCTTGCCCGCAATGAATATTAGTGTGAATGACTGGCGTTTAGCAGCCAATCAATTAAATTTTTGGCTATGTATTATTTCTTGCACAGGTGCGGGTTCTAAGGCTGCACTATTAACCAAATTAGCAGACACCTTAAATTTTCCCGATCATTTTGGTATGAACTTAGATGCTTTATATGATTGTTTAACCGACCTTTTATTACAGCAAAAACAAGCGGGGACTGTTTTAATTTTAGAAGGCACACATTCATTAAACGCCGCAACTGTTAATCCTATTTTAGATACTTTATTAGATGCTGCTGAATTTATGCAACCTAAAGGGCATCGACTCTCTATTATCACTTGCTAAATTAATTCGTTAGTTCAATACAATTAATAGTTAATATTTAATATTTAATTATTTTTATTATTTTTATTATTTTTATTATTTTTATTATTTTTATTATTTTTATTTTTATTTTTATTTTTATTTAAGTTCACTCACAAGTACGTCGTATGTTTAATAATTCTATTTATTTACCACCTGCTACACCAATACCGCCTAAAAATAATCTGTTAATGTACGGCTCACGTTTAAAAAAAATAATTATAGATACCTACAATCAATTAGGAAAGACTGATTTACGGCGAATGTTAATATTAAGTATTCTTATTCATACTTTGATTTTAGCGATTAAGTTTGTGCCTAAAGAATTAGAAAAAATATGGGACAACGAAGCCTTACAAGTTGTTTTAGTCAACACAATTGGCGATACTATTCCTAGTGATGCACAAGCTTTAGCCAATGCAAATTTATTAGGTGGCGGTGAAGCTGATGATGGTATAGTCAAATCGCCCCTACCTAATATGGAAGTAGTACAAGAGGGCGAAAGTTTAGAGGATTTACAAAAGCAAGTTAAAAATCTAGAGTCAGTTCAATCTAGTCTACTGTCTTTGCTTAAAGGAAAATCGTTTATGAATGCAGCCAGTGGTACTGCCCAAACGTACAATCCAGAACAAGGTAAAGCCAGTGATTCAACCACAGCACAAATTAAACGTGAAGTTGCTTCGTTAGACAAAGAAATACAAGATTACAATAAGCGTCCCAAACGCGCACAATTAAGTATCGCAACTCGTGAGGCCTCTTTTGCAACTTACTATGCACTTTGGAGCGACCGTACAGAGCGTTTGGGTACAGAATACTATGTTGAGGCCGCACGTGGGAAATTTGCTGAAGTCATCGTCACAGTTTCTGTAAGGTCAGATGGTTCATTAGAAGGCTTAGTACTTGAACGCAGCTCTGGAGACAAAGCCATTGATAGAGGTACATTGCGTTTATTAAAACGTTTAGCCCCTTATCCAAGCTTCAAAGGCAAGTTAAAAGAAAATATAGATGTTTTAGACATCACAACTAAACTAGTTTTTACGCCTGCCAATACTTTGACAACGGTTATGAAATCAGCCCCACCGTCTACATTGCTACAATAAATTTAGTACAGCCCCACACTTGCTACAAAACTTAGCATTCAGTAAGTGACGTGTACCACAAACGCTACAAAATTTAAACTGTAGAACGACTTCGTCAGCCTGAAGTTCAGGCATTGCAGTCGGCACATCTAAATCATCTGGAAGTATATTTAGCGTGTTATGTATTGTTTTTGAAGACACGGTAGTATCATTTTTAAGCAAAGTATCGGTATGAAAATTGACTACGTCTATAGGATTAGCTGCAGACTTGCCTGTTTTTAAAATATGTTCTGCCTGAAATAATGTGGCCATTTTATACCTATCACGGTCTGATTGGGGGGCTGTTAATATGCTTTGACCGTTTATATACGCTAATAAATCATTGACTAAATCTTTGGCCTCTTTTTGAGTAGCAAACATTGAGGTCATTTGACGCGGGCTATTCGCACCAAAACACACACTTTCAATACAAGTACGCCAAATATTGACGGTCATATCCTCTACGCGTACAAATTTATTTTCGGTGTGCATTTGACCACTAAAATTATTGCCTGTACCTAAAGTCGCTGTTTGATAATTGCCTTGCACAGTTACCCAGAGTAAATTTGATTTAAAATCAAAACGCCCCCACAAGTGGGCAGCATTTTTTAAACAAAACAGTGCAGCACTAATCATCATAAATGCGCCTGTTAATAAACTCCAATTTTGCGTTCTCCAATCTATCAATAATTTTGGTTGGGCTGTACTTTTTACCGTACTATTTTGAGAATCATTAATCTTTGTTGTCGTTTTATTTTTTGAATCAGATAAAACAGGCGGCGTCATTGAATTTTTTTCAGTCAGTGTATATTGACCTAAATGTTGGCTTGAATGTTGATTATTAAAATTATTAGCAAAACCATTAACAAAAATTAAGACAAACAATATAGATACACCGATTAAAAATACTGCAAATACATCACTAAACCCTAAAAACTTACGGCTAGAGTCAGCAAATATACTTTGAGTATCACTGGTATTACGCCCTTGAATCGGCATCGGTTGCGTTTCTTGTAATAAATCGCCTGTAAAGCTACCGCCTAAAGAAGTAACAGGTGTACTAGGCTCAAGGCGTGAATAACAGCGATTAGGTATATTATCAGTCCACTGCATTTGTTGAATACGTTCAATTTCTTGAAATAAAGTGGCTGGCGGGCTGCTCATTGATACCCGTAGTAGCTCATTACTGACTTGTGTAATCGGTGCATCCGTCGTTTGACCTAAAGCTGCACACAAAAGTAACAACGAAGAAATGAGGGTACATCCTAACAATACAAAAATCTGTGTATGAAACGTGAGCCCTAATAAAGAAGGCAGCATAGTTGCCAATAATCCCAGCAGTATCGGCAACATGATTGCCGCTACCATCAACATAATTAAATGTGACATTGTTAATGACTGTTTTTGGACTGTTGAATAGGGTTTAATTAACCAAAAAACGCTGACTAAAAAGTAAATTAAACTAACCCACGTTTCAGTAACACCTTCTTTAGCAAAAAACCAAGCAATCAAAAAAGATAAAAAGGTTGCCAACACTGTACATAAATTTAAAAAATATTGATTAGCAAAATTTTGTACCCATATCGGTGCAGTCAATAACTTAGGAAAACGATGGTACAACACACTTTGTAAAGCACCTTGTGGTTCGGCATACGCCAAAGCACGTTGACGTAGTAAAGCCTCTAAATGAACGGCTTGCTCTGAATTGCCCGTCATTCCTAACGGCACATCAGGCGCTAAAGAGCTGGGCTTGTCTCGTCCAAAATAAAACTTTAATCGCTGCATTGCTTTAGCGAATAAACTAACAGCAACACAACTTAAGCCAATACCAAGTAAACAAAAAAGTATACTCTTGCCAATTAAAGACAACTGTAATGCTTGTTGTGCTTCAAAAAAGACATATAAACTAGTGAGTAACAAAGCAGTACCCAATGCAAATAAAATACGATTTTGAAACACATAAGGATTAACTAAATCTAAACTATTAGATTCTGAACTGTAATCATAAGACATAATATTTAGGTCGCTTTAAAACAATTAAAATAGGTTGAATAACTTGGATAATTTAGATAACTTGG
>JBDLSY010000111.1:0-3194 GCA_039805985.1 Pseudomonadota bacterium
AATTGGTGTTTTGATTGTGGCAGTGCTTTGGCTGAAGCCGAAGTTGAATACGCTGATAAAACCGACCCAGCCGTATATGTCGCTTTTCCATTGTTTGCGGGTGATACCGACTTATTGGCACAAGCCTTTAATTTAACAGTTATTCCAGCGGATATTGCTGCGGTTATCTGGACGACAACGCCGTGGACAATTGTCTCTAATCAAGCCTTAAATATAAACCCTGAAGTCCAATATGCTTTAGTACAAACGACAAAACGGACATTTATAATAGCCGCCGATTTAGTCGCTGAAAATATGAAGCATTGGGGGACTGACAATACTGATGAAAATTTTACAGTGTTAGCCACTTGTCAAGGTATCGCTTTGGCAGGTATTCGCTTTATGCATCCTTTGGCCAATGACCACGTGGGTTATGAACGTTATTCACCCGTCTATATGGCTGATTATGTCACTACTGACAGTGGAACAGGCATTGTTC
The DNA here is from genome assembly GCA_039805985.1 of Pseudomonadota bacterium. Classification (GTDB taxonomy): domain Bacteria; phylum Pseudomonadota; class Gammaproteobacteria; order Burkholderiales; family Burkholderiaceae_C; genus JBDLSY01. The sequence goes on from JBDLSY010000111.1 coordinate 479, forward strand.
ACTGTGCACCTGCTTATGGCGTTGAAGATTTTAATAATTTTAAACAACAAGGTCGGTTAGATACTGATATTATCGCGCCTGTGATGGGTAATGGTGTTTATGCTAGTAGCGAGCCTTTGTTTGCTGGACAACATATTTGGAAAGCGAATCCTGAAATTGTTAAGGCTTTGGAGGCATCGGGTCATTTATTAAAAGTGGTTTCTATATCACACAGTTATATGCACTGTTGGCGGCATAAAACACCGATTATTTACCGTGCAACACACCAGTGGTTTGCTGGCTTAGACCGTGAAGTCAGTATGCCGACTGGCAATACAAGCTTAAGAAAAATCGCTTTAGATGCCATTGAAGCCACGCAATTTTTTCCTGCATGGGGAAAGTCACGTTTACGTAATATGATTGTAAACCGTCCAGACTGGACGCTTTCACGCCAACGGCAGTGGGGCGTACCGATGGCATTTTTTGTACACAATGAAACAGGTGCTTTACATCCAAAAACACCTGAACTATTGGAGAAAGTGGCTAAATTAATTGAAGTACACGGAATTGAAGCTTGGCACACACTGGATATTAAAGACTTGTTGGGTGATGATGCTAAATATTACAGTAAAAATCGCGATACTTTAGATGTCTGGTTTGACAGTGGCGTCACCCATGCCACAGTATTAAAAGGAGTGCGGGCTGATTTATACTTAGAAGGCAGCGACCAACACCGTGGCTGGTTTCACAGTTCATTATTAACGGGAGCAATGTTACAAGGCTATGCCCCTTATAAAGCTTTATTAACCCATGGTTTTGTAGTAGATAAAGATGGTAAAAAAATGAGTAAAAGTGTGGGCAATGTAATTGCCCCACAAATGGTCATTGATAAGTTTGGGGCAGATATTTTACGTTTATGGGTAGCCAGTACCGATTATTCAGGCGAACTGTTTATTGGTGATGAAATTTTAAAGCGTGTCGTTGAGACCTATCGTCGCATTCGTAATACTTTAAAATTTTTATTGGCTAATATCAGTGATTTTTTACCTACTAATGCAGTGCCTGTTGAAGATTTATTGGCAATAGACCGTTATGCCTTGGTGTTAGCGCATCGCTTTACCGATGAAGTACAAACGAGTTATACCGCCTATGAGTTTCACCCAGTTGTCGCACGTATCCAACAGTTTTGTGCTGATGATTTAGGGGCTTTTTATTTAGATATTTTAAAAGACCGTTTGTATACTTGTCCAGCCAATAGCCTTGCAAGGCGTAGCGCACAAACAGCTTTGTGGCACATTACACGCAGTTTATTGACAGCGATTGCCCCGATTTTAAGCTTTACTGCTGAAGAGGCATGGCCTTTAGTTTCAGGCAATGAACGCAATACGAGTATTTTTATTGATACTTTTAATCAACCACCACACATTAATGATACTGAAACATTAAGTACTCAATGGGATTTAATTCGTGCAGTTCGTGCAGAAGTGATACGTAGCATTGAAGGCTTACGTAGTACTGGAAAGATAGGGGCGTCATTACAGGCAACGGTTGCGATTGCAGCTTACGGTGAAACGTATAATGCTTTGCTAGCCGTAAAAGATGAGTTACATTTTATTTTTATCACATCAACCGTGATGTTGGTAAAAGCAGAATCAATAGCTGATGTACGTATTACAGTGATGCCAAGTGAGCTTGCTAAATGTGAGCGTTGTTGGCATTACACGGATACCGTTGGATTGATGGCAACGCACCCAACACTGTGTACGCGTTGCTACAACAATGTAGAAGGCGAAGGGGAACAGCGTTATTTTGCCTAGCAGTATTTCGTTTTAATTAACATTAAACTTATAAACCCCACATCTAAAAGTGGGGATTTATTATTTAATGTTAATTAATAAGTGTTAATTAATAAGTGTTACTTAATAAAGTATAAGTGTTAAGTAATAAGTATTCAATAATAAATTAAACAATAAATTAAAACAATAAATTAAATTTGAAATCAACGTAAGCTGGCAGCATAATCACTGACCGCTTTAATTTCAGCATCGCTCATTTTTGCTGCAATTGCAGTCATTTGAGTACTGTTTTTACGCAAGCCTTGGCGAAACGCAATCAGTTGTGCCTCGGTGTAATCCCCCCATTGTCCACCCAAACTAGGAAACTGTATTGGCATACCTTTGCCAGTAGCCCCATGACAACTGGCACAAGCGGCTAAACCTTTATCACGAAGACCACCACGCCAAATTTTTTCACCCAATAGTTTTAAATCAGGGTTTTTACCTGTGGCAGGCTTTAATATTTGCTTACCGTAATAAGCCGATACATTGCGAATATCATCGTCACTTAAACCAGCGGCAAATCCAGCCATAATTGCATTATTGCGTTCAGCGGGTTTACCATTTTTAGATTTAAAATTGTGTAATTGTTTAGCCAAATATTCAGGGTGTTGCCCCGCTAATTTTGGAATAGATGGACCAATTGCATTGCCTTCCGCCCCATGGCACGCAGCACACATTTGTACAACAATGGTTGAACCTTTAACCGTATCGGGTTCTGACGCCAAAGAAGGGTTAATAAACAGAGTACTACTGGCTAATAAGTAGCTAATAGATTTGAGTAACTTAAATGGAGTCATAGTGAGTATTAATAAAATATTGTATTGTTTTTAGATATTATTATTTTAGGTATTGTTTATAAGTTTAATTTTAAATTTCTAAATTTATTTTTAAGTTTCTAA
>JBDLSY010000112.1:0-2648 GCA_039805985.1 Pseudomonadota bacterium
AGTTTATTAGGGACACCTTATTTTCCTAAATTAGAGCAAATTAATGGTGGAATTTTATTGATAGAAGATGTCAATGAACGTCCATTTAGAGTAGAACGTATGTTGAATCAACTGTATTTAGCAGGTATATTAAACAGTCAAAGTGCCATTTTATGGGGTGATTTTGGTAATCCTACTGTTTTAGACTATGACAGAGGGTATGATTTAAACAGTGTGATTGACTATGCACGCAATACTTTGGGTTTAGGTGATCGGCTTATTACGGGCTTACCCTTTGGGCATTGTCCTAAAAAACTATCATTACCAATAGGTGTTCAAGCAAATTTAAGCCTTACTACAAATCAACAAGTTAGCCTACAATATTACATTTAAATGTTTTAAATTATATAAAACAATAAAAATACCCAAATATAATGACACTAAAATACTAAAAATTAAACCACTAAAAATAATTATTGAGTAACTGCATCGGTGCTACTTTAACTTACCATTTTTTATATAATTTATATAGTTATATAGTTATATAGTTTATATAGTTTATATTACTTTTTAATATCTAACACTTTCTCGGCAACGGCTAAAACATCAGGATTATTCTTTAGTGCAGATACCATTGCCCCTAATTTTGTACCGCCTTTGGCTGAAAAAATTTCTCCAATTGAACCAATACCCTCTGTTACTGTACCGCCGTTCGCAATTACTTTAATTTCTGCATTTTCAAGTGCTTTTGCATTGGCAATACCAATTTTCTCAACAGCCTCAAGGTTTCTAACACTCACAAGATAGGCTTGATATTTATCATCACCCCCAATTTTGTCTGCTAAGGTTATTTGTGCATCTACCGGAGCCATAAGTTTAGCTTTGTCTGCGATACCCTGTGCAATACCAACAGCCTCAATACCTTCGGCATTGTTTTTTTGTAATATAAGATTGCCTTCAGCAATAAGAATGGTCGCATCTTTATCACCATTGGCTTTTGTTACAATGACTTCTTTGTCTGCTTGTGCTTTGGTAACGGCTACTTCTTTGTCTGCATTGGCTTTAACAACAGACACTTGCTTTTGTGCTTCTGCATCTACCACGGCGACATCTTTTTTAATTTCTGCATCACGCACATCGTTCATTTGTCGAACTGCCATCGTTCGTTCAGCGGTTGTTTTTGCTTCAATTTGAATCTCTTGTTGTGCTCGCTCTCCAGCAATGCCGATGGCTCGCTTTGTAGTTGCCGTCCGTTCACCCACCAGTTGCTCGGCTTCTTGCTTACGTAAATCAATTTGTTGCTGTGCTTCAATCTCTGCAGTCAATGCAGCACGCGAATTTTCTGCAACTTTTGTTCTGGACTCCATTTCTATGCGTGATTTTTCTTTCGCCATAATATTAGAGATAACTTCAGAACCTTTATGGTCTCTAATATCCATAAACTCAATCGTTTTTGAGGTTTTTACGCCCCACTGAATCAGTTGATCATCAATTTCATTTGTAAACTGTTCACCTAGAACAGACCTGTCTTGCATAATCACCTCAAGGTCATTTGTCGCCAAAATTCTACGAACTACCCCTTGAAGTACACCACTTAGCTGATCTCGAAGTTCATTTGATGAATTCATGCGAGCAGCTGCCAGTTCAAAATCATCAATTCTAAAGAAAGCCTGTATATTTACTTCAAAAGGTAAACGGCCTTTATCATAGGCTTCATAAGCTTCTAAGCTAACATCAAAAATTGATTTAGGAAATGTTCTAGCATCTACACCAAGAATAGGTAACCAGCTGGGCCAAGCATAATAAACAGTGCCTGGATCAACAATAATAGAACCTTGCTCATCTTTTTTGTCTGTTTGACCTGTTCCGTATGAGACAGTTTTACTTTTAGACCGAACGACATGGACTTCATTGGTTGAAACTACACGGCGTAACAACGACATTACCCAAAATACGACAACAAAGAGTGCGACAACAACAATAGTAAACAATATTAATGTTGAGGAAGATGAGATTATGTCCATTTTAGAAATTCCTAAACTTAATACGAATACACGGCATCGCTGCCGTGTACCAAGCTAAACCCGTTTTATAATTTATATTTTTAAGCTAAAAATACTATAGCTGTATTTTACAGTTGTGCTAATACATTTTCTGCACTAGAAACTTCATACTTTCCAGCGACTTCGTGTCCCAGCCAAGTCACTACGCCGTCATTAACAATCATTGCAAAGCGGTCTGTACGAATACCCATACCGTGTGCCGTTAAATCAGATTCTAAGCCTAAAGCTTTTGTATACGTTACATTGCCGTCAGCAAACATACGTACTTTACCAGTCGCTTTATTGTCTCTGCCCCACGCACCCATTACAAAAGCATCATTGGTTGCTAAGCACCATACTTCATCAACACCTTTGGCTTTTAAAGCGGCATGGTGTTCAACAAAGCTAGGCAACTGTTTGGCTGAACAAACGGGTGTGTAAGCACCTGGTAAACCAAATACAACGATTTTTTTGCCTTTTACCAAATCAGACACTTGAAATGTATTAGGGCCTAAAGAACAGCCATTGCCTTCAATTTCAATAAATTCTGTTAATGTACCTGCTGGAAGTGATTGACCTGTAGTGATTGTCATAATAAACCCTTTGAAAAATAAAAATAAAAATAAA
>JBDLSY010000113.1:0-5854 GCA_039805985.1 Pseudomonadota bacterium
CTCTATAAAGTGCTGTCCAAAGCGTAAAAATTTAACGTAATCGTCATTTAGCCAATGTTTACGCTCGTTAAAATGAATGCCATCAATATATTTATAATCTTCAATTAATTGACTAATCCACTCGCCATTATTTGAAGAAACTCCACTATACGGCGGGTTACCCATAATGCACATCACGGGTGTATCACGCTTAATATGGTTGGCTTCGTTGGCTTCGGCACTCAACCAACTAGTAAACAGTGTGCCTGTGTCTGGGTGATATTCTTCTAAACTATTGGTTAAATACACTTTTAGGCGTTGGTTTAAATGCTTTGTACTGGATTTATAACCCGTTTCAGTCAATAACAATTCTAATTGCAAATGTGCCATCGCATAACTGGCCATTAATAATTCAAAGCCATTTAAACGCGGCAACAAATGGGCTTCAACATAGTTACTCCAAATACCTTGCTGCCCTTTGAATTTTTTATGAATATGTTTGATAGTTTCAGCTAAAAAAGTGCCTGTTCCTGTAGCAGGGTCTAATATTTGCACTTTGTGAACTTCTTGCTCTACTTTTTTGCCTTGAACATCAAGGTTTATTTTTGTTTTACTAGTGTCAGCTAAACCTTGCAGCAAATTAAATTCTGTTTTCAAAACCTCATCCACTGCACGCACAATAAAATTAACAACAGGCTGGGGCGTGTACCAAACACCTCTAGCTTTTCTTAATACTGGGTCATATTCAGTTAAAAAATTTTCATAAAAATGGATAATCGGGTCTTCCATTTTTGTGCTTTTGCCATAGCTTTTTAAAATGTCAGCTACATTACACGCTAAAAATATATCAACTAAGCCATCAACAATCCATTTAATGCGGTCATCAATATCCGGCCCTGCAATATAACCAAATAATTTACGTAAAAATGGATTTGATTTTGGTATCAGTTCAGCAGCTTCTTGCCGACTAAATGTGTCTAAAGTTGGGTCGTATAAGCGGGCGGCAAACATACCATACGCAATGGTTTGAGCATACACATCAGCAAACCCTTTGGCAGTAATATCGTGAATCAGTACTTGCTTAAACGCATTCATTTGGTCTTTAAGCGTACTATTTTCGTTGTTGCGTTCATCACTGGTCAGAGCTTTTTCAATCACATCAGACAATAGCCGTGCTTTGCCCGCCATCATTTCTGCCAGCTTTTTTGAACTGTTTATGGTTTGCCCAAGATGATTGGCAAAGTCTTTAATTAAATCTATAAATTTTGCAAAATTGTCAGTCAAAGGTTTAATGCCTTGTTCAGTTATTTCTGCAATTGAGATTTTTGTGATAAACGCACCCTCTCTATAAAGATGAAAGCTTAAATAATCTGTGAAAATCAAGTTGTTTAAAGACGTTTTATAACGGTCAAATTGTTCTTTATTGCCTGTTTTTTTAGTTCCATCAAGGTCTTTATCTCCAATGTCCTTGGCTTCAATAAACCCTACAGGAATATCTTTTTTAGTCAAAATATAATCAGGTGCACCACAGGACTGTCGCTTCGGTTCATTGGTGACCGCAACATCAGGCAGTAAATACTCTAATAACTGTTGTAAATCGCCACGAAATGTATGCTCGGTTGCATTAGCGCGTTGATAGCGTTCATTAATATGACTCACATATTGTTGTACATTCATTGTTTCGCTCACAATTAAAAATATTAAAAATATGTTTCTTCAACTGTGTTGAGGCAGAATATTTTCTGCCCGTACAAAGTATTGTGCATAATAAAAAATCTGAATCAAGATTTTCAGAATGTATAGATTTTTAGGATTTTAAAATCTTGTTTTATCTTTTAATCTTGAAAATCCTGATTCTAAGCATTGTTTATAATCAATGTACAACATAGCGTGAAGGATTGACTTCGTCATCAGGCGGTGTAATATGCACCATATCGCCTTCAGTATCAGGAAACAAAGGTGTTTCGCAATCATCACAGTACTCCATAGGAATAGAGTCTTCCAACAAGCGAATACGGTGAATATTTAAGGCCTTTAGATGTGCCAAAATTTCCTCTAATAAATCTTCTTGTAATTCTTCACGCCCCAGCAATGGCCAAGTTATGCCTTGCAAAACAGTTTCTTCATCTTTATTAAGTAGCAAACTAATTCTATATTCCTCAAACTGCGAACTGTAACACGCCCCAATAACAACTCTTAAATCATCAGCAGTCACCTCCATTTGAGTCGTTAATGTCAAAATAGCCGCATGTAAACTAAAGCCACGAATAGCCAGTTCAGCATTGCGATTGGCTTCGTAATAAGGTTGCGGGGGCATCACATCATAAGCACACCCAACAAAATAATCTGCAAGAACTGTATGGGCTATTTCACGCCATAGCGACTCTTGCAAAGCCACATCGGGCTTATTTTCTTTATTTAACAACAGTTTAATAGGGCTAATGTCAGGCGTATGGCGTACTACTACCAATATAAAACGGTTATCGGCTAAAGCATGGTTACCCGCATTGTGATGATGGTCTGTTTCATCTAAGGGCTGTGGTTTAAAATTTGGTACTAAATGTTGCCCCTTAATAGCCTGTGCAAAATATGCATGAGCCAATTGATGCGTGTCATAAAAACCATCGGGTAAATTGTCTGGGGTGTACAAAATATGGCTAATATGAACCTCTGCAGCATCGGTTAACCACTGTTGATGGACTGCTTTGCTTAATGCAAGCACACTGGCGGTATCTAATGTGCCTGAAGGCAAGGCATTACTGCTCCATACTAAAACAGGAATCGCCAACAAAGTACTAACTTTGCCATCAGCACTCAAAGTAGTTTGTACACAAAACTCTATACAGTCGGCCAATAACTCATACGCTATTGTATTTTGCTCCCATAATATTTCTAAAGCGTTAAATAATACGCCATCTTTATTAATACTTAAGACGTGTATAATCATTTCACAGACGGGTGCAACGCGATTAGGCGTACCCGATACGGTGTTACACGCTATAGTGGCTGCTCCAACTAACTGTTCAGTAAGCACACGTTGATTGAGTATTTTGTCGTTTTTTGAAGAAGGTTTAGATGATTTAGACATTAGATTTACGTATTATTTAGAATAAAAAAACTGGTACAAAACATACCGTTTTATACCAGTTTTTATACCCATTTTAGAGCAAAGATAATTAAAGTTAAGTATTTATTATTTATTATTACTATTGCTATTATTACTATTGCTATTATTACTATTGCTATTATTGCTATTACTAATTTATAAAATATTTTCTACAACTCAATTTTATCAAAGTAGCAACAGCTTAAACTTTAACTTTTACGCCAACAATAAAGCTTGCATACGTTGCACATAGCCTGCGGGGTCTTCTAACTGCCCACCTTCAGCTAAAGTCGCGTGGTCTAACAATAACTGTGCCAACGCGGGTAGTTGATTAGCATTATTTTGCATACGTGTGACTAAAGCGTGCTTGGGATTAATCTCTAAAATCGGTTTATTGACTGGAGCAGCTTGCCCTGCTTGTTTTAGCATTCTGGCCAAATGTCCACTCATGTCGCCGTCTTCCACGACTAAACACGCTGCACTGTCGGTTAAACGCGTAGTGGTACGTACTTCTTTGACTGCATCGCCTAAAGCAGACTTAATCGATTCAACCAAAGGTTTTAAATCTTCAGCTATTTTTGCTGCTTCAGCTTTTTCAGCTTCATCTTGTAAACTGTCTAAACCCGCCGAACCTTTTGTTACATTAGTGATAGGCTTTCCTTCAAATTCTTGTAAATGCGACAACATCCATTCATCAACACGGTCGGTCAATAATAACACCTCTACGCCTTTTTTCTTAAAACCTTCTAACTGTGGATTGGTTTTAGCGGCGGCCAAGGTATCGGCTGTAATGACATAAATTTGTGTTTGTTCAGGCTTCATACGGGTTAGGTATTCAGCAAAACTAGTGCGGTCTTGTGTAGTGCTAGTAAATCGCAATAATTTAGCAATGCGGTCTTTATTGGCAAAGTCTTCGCCGACACCTTCTTTTAACAAAGTACCAAACGCGGTATAAAATTCGGTGTAATCCTCTACTTTATTAACCGCTAAATCTTCTAACATAGTTAAAATTCGTTTGGTTGACCCTTCACGAATCGCTTTAACATCACGGCTTTCTTGTAACAATTCACGTGATACATTGAGTGGTAAATCATTGCTATCAATTAAACCTTTGACAAACCGTAAATAACTGGGCATCAATGCTTTAGCGTCGTCCATAATAAATACACGCTTAACGTACAGCTTTACGTTAGCGACATGTTCTCTGTCCCACAAATCAAAACTTGCTTTCTTTGGAATATAGAGCAATTGCGTATATTCGCTACGGCCTTCTACGCGATTGTGTGTGTATGCTAACGGCGTGTCTTGGTCATAAGACAAAGTTGCATAAAAACTATGATAATCGGCTTCAGTTAAATCATTTTTAGACCGTGTCCATAAGCTACTGGCTTCATTAACGGTTTCCCACTCATCAGTTTGCACTAAAGCATTGGTCGTTTCGTCCCAGTCTTCTTTCAGCATTTGAATTGGAAAGGCAATGTGGTTAGAGTATTTTTTGACTAAGGCAGATAGCTTCCAGCGGTTAGCAAATTCAGTCGCATCACTTGCATCATCACGGCTGTCATCGCGTAAATATAAAACAATTTCTGTACCAATTTCTGCCTTATTAACTGTGTTTAGCGTGTACTCGCCCTGCCCTTCACTGCTCCACTCAATGGCTGCATCAGCGGGTTGCCCTGCTTTACGGCTACGTACAATTACCTGTTTAGCGACAATAAAGGCACTGTAAAAACCTACCCCAAATTGTCCGATTAAACCCGCATCTTTTTGCTGGTCGCCTGATAATTGCCCAAAAAATTCTTTAGTACCACTTTTAGCAATCGTACCTAAATGCGACTGGGCATCGCTGGCGTCCATACCAATACCTGTGTCAATTAAGGTAATTGTTTTAGCCTCGCTATCAAATGATAGCCGTATACGTGCTTCATCACCGCCTAATGAAGCATCACTCAATGCTAAAAAACGGCGTTTATCTAAAGCATCACTGGCGTTGGAAATCAATTCACGCAAAAAAATCTCGCGGTTTGAATACAACGAATGAATCATTAAATTTAGTAGTTGCTTAACTTCGGCTTGAAATGCGTGGGTATTATCAGCAGTGGTTGCAGTAACGGTTTCAGTCATAATATATCCTTAAAAAATAAAGTTAAATACTTAAGCGGTTAAAAGCGATTAAATGTTAATTAAATGCTTAAACACTTAAGAAACAATAAAGCTTCTTTGTTTTGAGGGCGAAATAGCATTTTTCAAGGTTTTTAAAATTTTTATTATTTTTATTATTTTTAATTTTTTAATTTTTTAATTTTTTAATTTTTTAATTAATTATTAGACTTTTTCAAAAGTCAAAGTCTGAATCAAAATTTGCAGAATTTAAAGATTTTAAAGATTTTTTAATCCTGCTTTATCCTTTAATCTTAAAAATCCTGATTCTAAGTGTTATTTATATACTATTATTTACAAGTATTTATTTACAAGTATTTATATTTATTTTAGATAAAAAATCTAGCATACTTGGGTATTGCAACTGGATACGCCATTCATTGCGTAAACGCGAACTATCAACACGCCTAGCACTTGACAGCATACTCCACGCAATTGGACTTAATACCGCTTGTACTGCCTCACGCGGTAACTGTACAGGTGTGGGCAAATCAAAGCGTTGTGCAACTGCTTTTAAATACTCGGCGTGCATCATAGGAACGCCATCAGCAGCATTATATGTACGGCGGTTACGCGATTTAAACAAAGCTAACCAACATAACCTAGCCA
>JBDLSY010000114.1:0-8586 GCA_039805985.1 Pseudomonadota bacterium
CACGTTTAAAAACGATAATATTACCTAAATAAGCTATTAAATAAATTATTAAATAAATTATTAAATAAGCTATTAAATATACTTTTATATATATTTTTAATGCTGTATTTGAATAGTATAGCCAATGAATTTATATTTATTGATGCTATCAAAAATGATAAATAAAAAGGATAAATGCTCCCTAAAATTAGCAATATTATTAACTATTATTGACTACAATATTTTTTAATTTAATTTTTTTAATTTAATTTTTTAATTAAAGCTGCATAAAACCATATAACCTACAATAACACATGGCCTTAATTACACTTTCTAATATTCAACTTGCTTTTGGGCATGTCGCGCTACTTGATAGCGTTGATTTTTCATTACAACCGCTTGAGCGTGTTGGTTTAATCGGACGCAATGGGGCAGGTAAAAGTAGTTTTTTAAAACTGTTAGCAGGTACACAAAAACCTGATGATGGTTTAATACAACAGCAGCAACATTTACGCTGTGCTTATGTTGCACAAGAAGCGGACTTTAATGAAAACGCGACTATTTTTGATACGGTTGCTGCACCGCTACATACAGTACGCGAAGCACGGGCACAATACGAAGACCTTGCTTGTGATGCCAATGCTGATATGCTTAAGCTTACTCAATTACAAGATTTAATTGATTCAAATGATGGTTGGAATTGGGAGACGCGTGTAGATACGGTATTAACGCGTTTACAAATTGAAGGCTCTGCATTAATCAGTACTTTATCTGGCGGACAAAAAAAGCGTGTGGCATTGGCACAAGGTTTAGTGACTGCACCTGACGTACTATTGTTAGATGAACCAACCAATCATTTGGATATGAAAACGATTGATTGGTTAGCTACATTGTTGTGTGATACGCCGTGTGCTTTAATTTTTATTACGCATGACCGGGCATTTTTAGACACAGTTGCCACCCGTATTGTTGAATTAGACCGTGGTTTATTGCGTAGTTATCCTGGTAATTTTGCCGCTTGGCAAGCAGCACGTGCTTTAGAACTCAATGCTGAATCCCTAGAAAATGCCCGTGCTGATAAGCTGTTAGCGCAAGAAGAAATTTGGATTCGTCAGGGCGTACAAGCACGGCGTACACGGGCTCAATACCGCGTCAATCAGTTAAATATTTTACGTAAAGCACGCAGTGAACGGCGTGACCAAGTGGGACAAGTTAAATTAGAAGTCGATGCCAGCTCACGTAGTGGTAAGCTGGTTGCTGAATTAGAATGCGTCAATGTATCTTTTGGTAATAAAATTATATTAAAAGACTTTACTACAACTATTTTACGCGGCGATAAAATTGGCTTAATTGGCCGTAATGGTGCAGGAAAAACAACATTATTACGAACTATTTTAGGAGAATTACCGCCAGACAGCGGTACTGTTAAAACGGGTAGTAATATTCAAGTTGCTTATTTTGACCAATTGCGTGAACAATTAGACTTGGACAAAACTTTAGTTGAAACGATTAGTCCAGGTACAGAATGGATTGAATTAGCGGGGCAAAGAAAACACGTCATGAGCTATTTAGGGGACTTTTTATTTAGTCCAGCCAGAGCTAACTCACCCGTGCGTAGTTTAAGCGGTGGTGAGCGAAACCGTTTATTATTGGCACGCTTGTTTGCCCGTCCTGCCAATGTATTGGTCTTAGATGAACCTACTAATGACTTAGACATTGATACGTTAGAATTGCTTGAGCAACTATTGGGTGAGTATGCGGGTACAGTTTTTCTAGTCAGCCATGACCGTGCTTTTTTAGACAATGTGGTGACCAGCTTAATTGTTCATGAAGGTGATGATACACTTGAAAATACACTCAATAATGGTTCTGGTTATTGGCGAGAGTATGAGGGCGGTATTACAGATTGGCAGCAACAAACGGCTAGAGCGGCACAAGTAAATAAAATAAATACCGTTAAAACCGCTATTTCATCTAAAAATACTACGGCTACTAATCGTACTGATATTGCTTCAATTGTAACGACGCCTACCAAAAAATTAAGCTATAAAGATAAGCAGTTATTAGAAAAATTACCTAATGAAATTGCGGCACTTGAGCTTGAACAACAGACTATTCAACTTAAGCTTAGCCAGCCTAATGCTTATAACAATGACACAAGTACAGCAGTAAAGCGTATGAGTGAACTTGAACAGTTACTGGATGAAAAAATAACTCAATGGGCGGCTTTAGAAACTTAATAATAATAATTTTTATTAATAATAATGTCTATAAACATTATTTATAGATAATATTTATAGATAATATTTATAGATAATATTTACAGATAATACTTAAAAAATAAAACGAACCTTATGACGATAAATACTTTAATTCCTGTTACGATTTTTACTGGCTTTTTAGGGGCGGGTAAAACTACTTTGTTGCAACGTGTTTTGACTGAACAACATGGACAAAAAATTGCCGTGATTGAAAATGAGTTTGGTGCAGAAAGTATTGACAATGATCTACTTAACCACCTTGCAGGTGAACAATTAATAGAAATGAATAATGGTTGCATTTGTTGTACTGTCCGTGGTGATTTATCAAAAATGCTGCGTGAATTGTATGAAAAACGTCAAGCAGGTACAATCAGTTTTGAACGCGTAATTATTGAAACAACGGGTATGGCTAACCCTGGGCCTGTTGCACAAACATTTTTTATGGACGAATTTGTTGCTGAACATTATTTATTAGATGCCATTATTACCGTTGTCGATGCTAAACACGGTATGCAAACATTGACTGAACAAGATGAAGCACAAGCACAAGTCGCGTTTGCCGACCGTATTTTAATTAGTAAGCGTGATTTGGTTGATGATGATGCGTTTAATATACTCAAACAACGTTTAGTCAAAATGAATCCACGCGCGCCTATGACAGTTGTTCATTTTGGAAATGTGGATATTAAAGAAATATTAGACATTCGGGGCTTTAACTTAAACGCGGTATTAGATATTTCGCCTGAATTTTTAACCAGTGATGCACATAGCCATGACGATACAGTCAGTAGCTTTGTATTTACGACTGAACGTTTAATAGATGGTAAAAAATTTGAAGATTTTATGGGGGCCATTACCCAAGTGTATGGTGAAAATATGTTACGCTATAAAGGCATATTGGCATTACACGGTATGGAACGCCGTATGGTGTTTCAGGGCGTACATATGATGATGGGGGCAGATGCAGGAAAATTATGGGCAAAAGGTGAAAAACGTAATAGTAAAATGGTTTTTATTGGAAAAAAATTACCTGAAAAAACTATCATTGAAGGTTTAAAACAATGTTTACATTAATGAATTAATAATATTTACATTAATGAGTTAATAATATCTATATTAATGAGTTAATAATATCTATATTAATAATTAATAATCAACTCATTGTATAAATAATGTCAAAAAAGCAGCCCGTTTTTAAAAAACCACCGCCTACTATGCAGCAATCTAGTGTAGATGCGGTATTACAACACCGACATTATCAACAGTTAAGCGAATTAATGGACGGCTATGATGAAGAGTTTGAGTTAGAGTTTGATGAACACCTTATTGAACGCAGTGTTTTTGCTAATAATAATTTAAATAATAATTTAAATAATAATTCAGACGATAATTCTAATTCTATCGCTTTAAGCTATGAACAATTTGCCGTGTTTAAACAAAGAAGACATATTTATTTTCGTGAATTATTTAGAATGCAAGGTGAGTTAGTCAAACTGCAAGATTATGTAGTAAAAACAGGGCAGAAAATTGTTGTGTTGTTTGAAGGACGCGATGCTGCTGGTAAAGGCGGTGTCATTAAACGCATTACACAACGCTTAAATCCGCGTGTATGTCGCGTAGCGGCTTTACCAGCTCCCAATGACCGTGAGCAAACACAATGGTATTTTCAACGTTATGTATCACATTTACCTGCTGCTGGCGAAATTGTTTTATTTGACCGCAGTTGGTATAACCGTGCAGGTGTTGAACGTGTAATGGGGTTTTGTACTGATGAGCAGTATGAAGAATTTTTTCGTAGCGTACCTGAATTTGAAAAAATGCTGGTACGTTCAGGTATTCAAGTGATTAAATATTGGTTTTCTATTTCTGATGAAGAGCAAGCGGTTCGTTTTTTAAGCCGTATGAATGACCCATTGAAACAGTGGAAACTAAGCCCAATGGATTTAGAATCTCGTAGGCGATGGGAAGATTACACCCGTGCAAAAGAAGTCATGCTAGATAGAACACATATTGCTGAAGCACCTTGGTGGATTGTGCATGCTGATGACAAGAAAAAGGCTCGTTTAAATTGTATTCACCATTTACTTCAACAAATTGAATACGATGAAGTGGAACACCCCGCCGTTATTTTGCCCGACAGGCAACGCAGCGATAGTTATAGCCGTCAAATAGTGCCTGATACGATGCTCGTCCCTTTGGTGTATTAAATAAATAAGCGTATTAATTTAAGTTTATTACTCTAAGTTTATAAGTGTCAGTTTATAGTTATAGCTTATAGTTACAAGTTTATAAGTTTATAAGTTTAAAATAAACTATTTAAGTATTTAGTATTTAGTATTTAATTGTTTAAGTATTTAGTATTTAATTGTTTAAGTATTTAATTGTTTAATTGTTTAAGTAAGGAATAAAATGAAAGTTAGAGATTTAGATTTTAGTGATAACCCATTAAATGCAGAGCATCAACAACTAGGTCTACCGCCTTTAGAAAAAGCAGTTGAAGAGATTGCTTTAGCCGATTCAAAAAGCAGGACAATTAAAAGTGCAGTATGGATTACTAAAACTTTGTTAGGTTTATTGGTTGTTTATCTATTATTTTTATTGTTTAGCCATGGTGCTTTGCAGGCTAAACAATTGGTTGCCGATGCTTTGGTGAGTCGTGTGTTTTGGAGTGCTGTTGCCGTAGGTTTACTTGCCCAAGTCGTTGATGGTGCTTTAGGTATGGCGTACGGTTTAACATCGACTTCTTTTTTAATTGCTAGCGGTGTTAGCCCAGCCATTGCCAGTGCTAGTGTTCATGTAGCAGAAGTATTTACTACAGGTGTATCGGGTATATCACACGCTAAATTTGGTAACGTAAATAAAAAATTATTTTTAAAACTACTGATACCGGGTATTACAGGGGCGGTATTGGGGGCATACGTACTGACTAATATTGATGGTAAAGTCATTAAGCCCTATATATCCGCTTATTTACTTATAATGGGTTTATATATACTAAGTAAAGTATTTAAAACGATTAAGCCCGCTACTAAAGAGCCTAAGCATGTGGCTAAACTGGCTTTATTGGGTGGCTTTGTAGACGCAACGGGCGGTGGTGGTTGGGGGCCTATTGTAACGACTACTTTAATTGGCACAGGGCAAGACCCCCGCACGACTATTGGTTCGGTTAACTTTGCGGAGTTTTTTTTGACGTTTGGTAGTGCCATTACATTTACTGTTTTAGTAGGGTTTGGCCCTTGGATAGTGGTATCAGGTTTGGTGATTGGGGGCTTGTTTGCTGCACCGTTTTCCGCTTACTTATGTAGTAAATTTCATACTAAAACTTTACTTATTTTAGTGGGTACTTTAATTAGTTCAATTAGTTTATTTAATCTTTATAAAGCTTTAATTTAGAAAATACTATGTTAAAAATTTTACTTCTTGGAAAAAACGGTCAAGTAGGCTGGGAACTACAACGCAGTCTATCGTGTTTGGGGCATGTCATTGCCTTAGGTCATGATGAAGCAGATTTTTCTCACCCTGCTGATTTAGCCGCCGTTGTAGCACAACATAAACCCCATGTGATTGTCAATGCCGCCGCTTATACGGCTGTAGACCATGCCGAAAGTATGGCAACGCAAGTTTATAAAATAAATGCCGAATCACCAGCAGTATTAGCCCAATCTGCTAAAATTTGTGGGGCATTGTTAGTGCATTACAGCACTGATTATGTGTTTGATGGCAGCGGTAATAAGCCTTGGCAAGAAGCGGACTCAACTAATCCGCTTAATGTTTATGGTATTAGTAAACTAAAAGGTGAGCAAGCGATTATTCACAGTGGTTGCCAATTTTTAATTTTTAGAACCAGTTGGGTGTATGGTACACGAGGAAATAATTTTGCTAAAACTATGTTGCGTTTAGCACAAGAACGTGATGAACTTAACGTGATTAATGACCAGTTTGGTGTGCCTACAGGTGCTGATTGGTTGGCTGATATGACCAACCGTGCCATCATACAAACATTGGCAGAGCCAAATAAACAAGGACTTTACCATGCCACTGTGAGTGGAGAAACAACTTGGCATGGTTATGCTAGTTATGTAATAGAACAGGCTAAATTGCTAAATTATCCTATCAAAACTCATACCATTTGTGCTATTCCAACGCTTGATTTTCCAACGCCTGCACAGCGTCCAAATAATTCAAGATTAAATACGCGTAAATTACAATTGGCTTTTAATGTACATTGTCCGCCTTGGCAGACAGGTGTTTTGCGTCTATTACACAGTATAACGACGGTATAAAGTAGCTTGTTATTTATTATATATTTATAATATATTTATAATATATGTATAATATGTATTATATATAATATATGTATAGTATATGTATAGTATATGTACGTTATATATTATTAAAGATTATATTTTCTAAATATTTTCTAAATATCCTTAAACATTCTTCAACATTTATATTTATGATTAAACCACAGCCCACTCAACGTAAAGGTATTATTTTAGCGGGCGGTTCAGGCTCACGCTTACACCCCGCTACATTGGCAATTAGCAAGCAGTTATTGCCTGTTTATGACAAGCCAATGATTTATTACCCTTTATCAACACTGATGTTAGCGGGTATTCGTGAAGTATTAATTATTAGTACACCGCAAGATACACCGCGTTTTCAACAATTGTTAGGCGATGGTAGCCAGTGGGGTATGAATTTATACTACAAAGTTCAACCCTCACCTGATGGATTAGCACAAGCATTTATTTTGGGCGATACTTTTATAGGCAATAATCCTAGTGCTTTGGTATTGGGTGATAATATTTTTCACGGCCATGATTTTGGTAAATTACTGACTAATGCTGATAAACAATTAACGGGGGCCAGTGTCTTTGCTTATCATGTTAAAGACCCAGAACGCTACGGTGTAGTTGCTTTTGATGATGCAGGCAAAGCCAATAGTATTGAAGAAAAGCCATCACTGCCTAAAAGTAATTATGCGGTTACTGGGCTGTATTTTTATGATCAACAAGTCGTTGAAATTGCTAAGTCAATTAAGCCCAGTGCACGCGGTGAATTAGAAATTACTGCGGTTAATGATGCGTATTTAAAGATAAATCAACTCAATGTTGAAATTATGAAACGGGGTTATGCGTGGTTGGATACAGGCACGCATGACAGTTTATTAGAGGCCAGCCATTTTATTGCGACATTAGAACATCGCCAAGGTCTAAAAATTGCCTGTTTAGAAGAAATTGCTTGGCGTTCAGGCTGGATTAACAATGAGCAATTGCATCAGTTAGCAATGCCATTGGCTAAAAATGGTTACGGGCAATATTTACTGCGTATTTTAAAAGAAACAGTGTTTTAAAATAAAATTTTACTGTGAATATTATCCATACCCCGATTGCAGGCTTATTAGTCTTAGAACCCAAAGTATTTTATGATGTACGTGGCTGGTTTAGTGAAAGTTTTAATGAGCAGACGTTTAACACTGTAGTCGGCAATAATCCCATAACCCATACGCCGTATACCTTTGTACAAGATAACCATAGTTGTAGCTATAAAGGTGTATTGCGTGGTTTACATTATCAGCTACCACCATTTGCACAAGGTAAACTGGTGCGTGTCATACAAGGGGTTGTATGGGACGTAAGCGTTGATATTCGTAAGGGTAGCCCAACGTTTGGTCAATGGTATGGTATTGAGTTGTCGGCTGACAATAACAAGCAGCTGTGGATACCGCCGGGTTTTGCACATGGGTTTATTACTTTAAGCGAAACGGCACAGTTTTTATATAAAACCACCGCTTTATATAATAAATCCAGCGAGGGTACAATTGTCTGGAACGATACTGATATCAATATTACTTGGCCAACAATGAATTGCGATATTGTTGTGAATGAAAAAGACAATAACGCGTCTAAATTATTAGATTTAACGGATAATAATTTATTTAATTAATAATTACAATCTATATATACCTATATTTATATTTATATTTATATTTATACTTATATTTATATTTATGCCTATATTATATATTATAAAGTAATTAATAAAGGAGTATCACAATGTCGGCTATGACGTTATACGAAACCTACTATAAAGACTTATACCTTTGGGGTACAGAGCAGATAAAACTATTAAAAGAAAAGCGTTTTGATGAGTTAGACATTGAACATTTAATTGAGGAAATGGAAGATATGGGGCGTAGCCAGCAACACGCTATTTATAGCCATCAAGTTAATTTGATAATGCATTTATTAAAATGGCAGTATCAATCCAATATTCAAAGCAATAGTTGGCGAGCCAGTATTCGTAACGCAAGAATTGCTATGACAAAATTGATTAAAGAAAA
>JBDLSY010000115.1:0-4470 GCA_039805985.1 Pseudomonadota bacterium
TGTCATACCTAAGCCGCACGCTTTGCTAAAGGCTTCTTTGGCTGCAAATCGGCTGGCAAAAAACGCCATGGCACGGTCTGAATGACGGCTATAGCGTTGGTTAAAATCAGTTAATTCTAAAGGTGTTAAAATTTTCTCAACGGCACGTTGGCCTTGTTTGGCAAACCACCGTTCAAACCGTGGAATATACGCAATATCTGAACCAATACCAAAAATCATTGCGTTATTCGTGGACTAAAACGGCAAAATCATTTACTTAGCAGCAGCCAACATATACTGTACGGTTTGTTTAAGCTCGGCATCGGTGGCTTGTGAACCGCCTCGTGCGGGCATAATCCCTTTACCTTTAATGACACTGGCAACTAAAGCATCAACGCCAACTGTACTACGTGCTGCCCAAGCTGCTTTATCACCAAATTTTGGTGCTCCTCCTATACCTGCAGCATGACAAGCCATACAAGCGGATTCGTATGTTTTTTTACCCACATCAGCCACTACAACAGGGGCTACAACAGCGGCTACTGGAGCAACAACAGGTATTGGAGCAACAACAGGTATTGGAGCAATGGGCATCGAAGTAATAGCCAGTGTTGCTGGCACTTCTGTACTAGTAGTTACAGTGGCAGCGGTTGCGGTCTCTACAACAGGAACTTTAAAATTTGCCCCCGAAGCATTGGTCATATAAATAACTGCATTTTGAATGTCTGTATCACTTAAATCGGCATTACCGCCTTTAGCAGGCATAGCGCCTTTACCTTTAATTGCACTGGCTACTAAACCATCTAAACCCATTTTTAAACGGATTGCCCAACTTGCAATGTCGCCAAATTTAGGGGCATTCATTAAGCCTGCGGCATGACAGCTTGCACAGACTTCAGTATAAGTTTGTTCACCCGTACGTACTTCATCAACGGCTTTATACATATGGCTTGCAATCGGTTTAATTAATAGGTCTGTACGCTGAACAATTTGTGCTTTGTCTAAGCCCGCCTGTGGTTTAACGCCACTGGCTACCCAGCCAGCCAATAGAATCAGCAATACAATCGGAATAATAAAACCCAGTACGATGGTTGTAATGAGTTGTTTAGGCGTTTTAATCGGGCTTTCGTGCGCATCGTGAGTAGACATATAAATTCCAAATAAGATAAGTAAATAAGATAAGTATTAAAGTTAAAGTATTAGATAGGTAAATTAAATAAATCGGCGTTAAATAGGTAAAATAAATAAATATTTTTTTATAAACAAAATTATAACGGCGACATGCTATTTTCTACAAAAAAAATCAAGTAAAGTACAAGAGTGATACATAAAAGTAAAAATATACGTAAAATACTGTTTGTCTTATGTTTAATGCGTTTGTAGCTCAGTGGATAGAGCATTGGCCTCCGAAGCCAAGGGTCGCTGGTTCGATTCCAGCCAAGCGCACCACAAGTAACCGCTGATAAAGTGTTCAACTATGCCATCGCCCACTCACCTTACTTTACATACTATCAGCCGTACTGTAGAGGTTGGTTATGACGATGGTCAAATATTTATACTAAGCCATGAGTTTTTACGCGTTCATTCGCCCAGTGCTGAAGTTCAAGGGCACGGGTCTGGTCAAGAGATATTGCAAACAGGTAAACGTCAAGTTTATATTGAAACTATAAATCCAGTGGGGCATTATGCAGTGCAACCTCGTTTTAGCGATGGGCATCACAGTGGCTTATTTAGCTGGGATTTTCTTTATTTTTTAGGTACACAGCACGCTTTGTTATGGGATGAGTATTTGCTTAAACTTAAACAGGTTAATGCGAGTCGTGATTGATCTTAAATTTTAATTTTTTAGACGGGCATTTAGTATCAATTATTATTAATTTAGAAGAAAAAATATCTACATATTTAATACGGCACATCAATACTTATCCTAATAATCAAGCATATAAAGATTTAATCTTTACTGAATGTATTAAAATTATTAAAAATATTGAGAATATTGATAGCAATATAAATAATTTAATTTAAATTAATATGAATGTAGTTTCTTTATTTTGTGGGTGTGGTGGTCTTGATTTGGGTCTAAAAATGGCAGGGCATCAGGTTATTTGGGCAAATGATTTTGATAATTACGCAATTCAAACTTATATTAATAACGTAAAATCTGAAGATGAAGAGGTGGTTTGTAAGTCTATTTTGGAGATTCCAAGTTCAGATATTCCAGATTGTGATATGGTGGTCGGTGGTTTTCCTTGCCAAGGTTTTAGTATGGCAAATTCTTACAGAAAAGAAGAAGACGCTAGAAATTTTTTGTATTTAGAGTTACTTCGTGTAGTAAAAGATAAACAACCTAAAGTATTTTTAGGTGAAAATGTACAAGGTATTACCAGCCTTGGCGGCTATGAAACACTAGTAGATAAGAAGCAAAAACTTGGCAGAGTCTTTAAAATGATTATTAAGGATTTTGAAAGTATCGGCTATCATATAACGTGGCAAATTGTTAATTCAGCTGACTACGGTGTCCCACAAAATCGCAAACGTATGATTATGGTAGGTATAAGAAAAGATTTAAATGTATCGTTTGAGTTCCCTAAAAAGACGCATAGTCATCAACCTAAAACAGTACTTGAAGCCATTGGTGATTTACCTTTAGAGCCGACAATCAATATATCTAATCATATAGGGACATCACATAAAGTTAAAATTAATGGTTATTTAGGCAATCGCCATACCAACTACAATAAACCAAGCCCAACTGTGGTAGGACGAGGCGGCGGAACAGGTGGTCCTGTTATCCTACCGCATCCATCACAGACACGGCGTATGACCGTTAGAGAGGTCGCAAGACTACAAACTTTTCCTGATGATTTTATCTTTTATGGCTCTATCAGTTCGCAATACCGCCAAATTGGCAATGCCGTTCCTGTTGAATTAGGCTATGTATTAGGAATGCAATTACATACACTTAAACCTAAAACACTTTTTACGGACAATAATATCACAATACAAAGTCATTTTATGTTTAAATAAAACATAAATTTAAGGAAGCTACAATCAAGAAAATAAGGTTAAGGAAATTAAGCGATGAATGACAATACTATAAAATCAACTGATACGACTCATTTTGGTTATAAAACAGTGAATACCACAGCTAAAGCCGGTGAGGTCTCCAAAGTATTTCACTCTGTAGCACAAAAATATGACGTAATGAATGATGTCATGTCAGCTGGTTTGCACCGTGTTTGGAAGGCTTATACTATTCATTTAGCGGGCGTGCGATCTGGTATGAAAGTACTAGACATTGCGGGGGGTACGGGTGATTTAGCGGGTGCTTTTGCTAAACAAGTAGGCGAAACTGGTGTGGTATGGCACACAGATATTAATTCTAGTATGCTAAAAGTTGGGCGAGACCGTATGGTTAATGCGGGTTATAGCTTACCAACGGCAGTAGCTGATGGCCAGCATTTGCCTTTTCAAGACAATGTATTTGATATAATCACAGTTGCTTTTGGTTTGCGTAATATGACGGATAAGACTGCAGCTTTACACAGTATGTTGCGTGTTTTAAAACCTGGTGGAAAGTTGATGGTATTAGAGTTTAGTAAAGTGAACCCTGGTTTACAAAAAATATATGATATTTATAGCTTTAAAGTGCTGCCTTGGTTAGGTCAAAAAATTGCGGGTGATGCGACAAGTTATCAGTACTTAGCTGAAAGTATTCGTATGCACCCCGATCAAGATACCTTAAAAGCTATGATGGAGCAAGTAGGTTTTACCCACGTGCAAGTACATAATATGACAGGTGGCGTGGTTGCTTTACATACTGCAAGTAAATTTTAAAACTAAAACAAATACTGCTGTGTTTTATACTAAGTAATGATGATGTTTAGTGTAATTGGCTTTAATGCTTTAAAATAGAGACTTGTTGCCCGTTTTATTGCCTGTTCTATTAATTGTTTTAATTGTTTTAATTGTTTTTAATCCTTATTTTTATATAAAATACCTATGGCCATTTTTCATACCCTCATTCAAGTCATACAAATAATTGCAGCCATCGCCATTATCTTTTTAGTACTTATGCAGCACGGTAAAGGTGCTGATATGGGAGCCGCATTTGGTAGTGGTGCATCAGGTAGCGTATTTGGTGCATCAGGTTCAGCTAATTTTTTATCGCGAGCTACGGCAATTGCTGCAACATTTTTTTTTACTGCTACCTTAATGCTAGCTTTTGTAATAAATAACAATAATTTAGCCAGTAAAAATATCATTCAAAAAGCATCTGAAGGCGTAACTGTTCCTAACGAAGTGCCAACAACCAAAATAATTCCGCCCATATCTAAACCAAATACAACGGTTACACCGGTAAAACCTTAATAAGCGGATATTTAAGCTTAATAAATTTAATGCTTATATAAACCACGCTTTGCGTGGTTTTTTACTATGATTCAATTTATATTAATTTAATATAATGACTTAATAACTTAATGACTGAAT
>JBDLSY010000116.1:0-3798 GCA_039805985.1 Pseudomonadota bacterium
TTTTATCCTGATGTAGTCGTGAGTTGTTCGTCGCTGGATATTCAAGACCCTAAGCTGGTTGAGTTAAGCAGCCCTAAAATAATTGTAGAAGTATTATCAAACAGTACCGCTAGTTTTGACCGAGGCCTAAAATTTGCAGCGTATCGTACGATAGACAGTTTGCAAGAATATTTAATATTAGATGTCGAGGCTAAAACCGCTGAAGTGTTTCGTAAAAATGCAGCGGGGATTTGGGAGTTACACCCCAGCACTTTAGAAAGTCCGATCATTCAGTTAAATAGCGTAGGTTGGACAGGGCAGCTAGAAGCAATATTTGAGTATTAATAAAAGAATATTAGAAAACAATTTTTTTAGTTAAATATTATTAAGCGTTTAAATAAGGGTTTTATGCCAAGTATTAGTATGTTTTATGGCATTGTTATTTATATGTATTATTTTGACAATGATCGCCATCATATTCCGCATATTCATGCCAAATATCAAGGACAAGATGCGGTATTTTCTATATCTGATGGTGAGCTTATTACGGGTCTATTACCAAAGTCAAAAATAAAACTCGTTCAAGCATGGATGGAAATTCATAAAGAAGAATTACTTGCTGATTGGGATTTAACTATTGATGGTCAGCCACCATACGCTATTGATCCTTTAAGGTAATGACTTATGGAACACGTTGTCAAAGTTATTGCCCTAAACAATTATCATTTAGAGTTATGGTTTAATACAGGTGATCATAAGTTATTTGATTGCACGCCTTATTTAAACCGTGGGGTGTTTACGGCTTTAAAAGACCTTAATTTTTTTATGCGTGTTTTTATACAGGACGGGACTGTATGTTGGCCTAATCGTTTAGACTTATCACCAGAAACATTATTTGATAAGTCGGTTGCAATTATGAATATCACTTAAATAGCGTAGGTTGGACAGGGCAACTGGAAGCAGTGTTTGAGTATTAATGTAATGAAATATTTTTTAATTAAATAATCAAATATTATTAAGCGTTTGAATAAGGATTTTATGTCAGAAATTAGTCGTTTTTTAGGTATCATTATTTATATGAACTGGGCAGACCACTCGCCACCGCATTTTCATGCTAAATACGGCAGTTATGAAATAACTGTAGACATTCAAACAGGTATTGTCCGTGGGACTTTTTCAAAACGTGCTTTAAGAGCTGTTTTAGATTGGTTAGATGAGCATCAAAATGAATTATTAATTGATTGGGAATTGGCTGTTGCAAGAAAGCCTTTATTACCAATACCGCCTTTAGAGTAATTATGTTTTTACATACAAATTTTGTTCGGCCACAAAGCAACTATTGTTTATACGTTGAGTTTAATAACGGTGCAAAAGGACTGATTGATTTAACCGATGCTTTATAGGGCGACATGTTTGAGCCTCTTAAAACGCCTGATATATTTTTGACTGCTATTCAAAATCCCACACTGGGGACAGTGTCTTGGGCAAATGGTGCGGATTTAGCCCCCGAATTTTTATATGATTTATTTATAAAACAATCTTTAAATGTTTAATGAATGTTCAACGAATTTTAATAAACAGAAAGTACTAACTGCTATGTATAGAATCGGTTATCCTGCATGGAAATTATTGGCTCGTTTTGGTGTGCCAGTGGTTGCACGAATTAACGTTCATCACGACACTGAATCTAATAGTTTATGGGCTGATAGCCCTGACCTTGACGGCTTAGTGGTGTCGGGGCAAACATTAGATGAGCTGCATCGCGAGGCAATCTCTGCTGCTGGTGAGTTAATACAGCTGGCGTTAAAAAATCATAAAACGCGAGCGCATGCTAATATTCGTCTGCATGAAGTAGTTTTAGGTTATACGTAAAATGTTATAAATGGGTACTATAAATTAGTCATTGAACTGTTGCGAGATAACGGTTATACACTGTTAAGACAAGGTAATGGGTCGCATGAAATTTGGATGATGGAAAGCGTAATCAAACGGTGTCTAAAAATATGCCGTAGCGTAATATGGCAAACGCAATTATGAAGCAGGCTAATATAAAACATAAATTTTAAAATTCTAATCACTATTTAATGATAAAACGCTTTTAAAGTTAATCACACATCACCAACAAAAATCATGATAAAAACAGAATTTTCTGATGAATACGTAAAACAAAATTGGCGTGAATTGCTGTCTATAGGTCTGTCTCAATACGATGAAAACTATTATAAAAGCGAAGCATACAGAGATACAAAAGGGGCTTATTTAATGGAGAAAGATAATCACAGTTTTAGCCAACAAGGTGTTTCATAACAATTTGATTTGGGTGGGCGATGCAAATGCATTATTTGAATATTAATAAATAAATACTAAATAATTAAAAAAAATACCATGACTGACCAAGAATTAAAAGCTTTAGTGGCTGATTTGTTGATTTCACAAGCCAAAACTGATGCACAAATGGCCAAAACTGATGCACAAATGGCTAAAACCGATGCACAAATGGCTAAAACCGATGCAAAATTAGACCGCCTAGCCAAAATGTATGGTGGCATAGCCGACAATATGGGTTCATCGGCAGAAGAGTATTTTTATAATTCTTTGAACGACAGTAAGCAAATAGGGCATTTCCAGTTTAATATCATCTATGAACGTGTAAAAGGTGGTTCACCTGGTAGCCAACAAGAATACGATTTAGTGCTGATTAACGGCACAGCTGTGGCTTTAGTTGAAGTGAAATACAAAGTTCACCTCAACGTTTTAGACCAAGTAGATAAGCAATTGCGTAGTTTTAAACAGCATTTCCCCGAATATCAACACATGCAGTTATACGGTGGCATTGCGGGTTTTAGTGTGCCTGATGATGTGGTTCAGGCAGCCCATGACAAAGGGTTTTTTGTGTTAAAACGCAGCGGGGATTCGTTCAGCGTAGATGCCGACAGTATGCGGGCGGTGTTTTGATTGGGGTTTAATTTTGCAAATATTGAAACGGCAGATCTGTTGAAACACAACTGTTGAAAATTGATGAATTTACTGCTCGGGTGTTTTTTTAAACAGAATTAAAGTGAGTAATTTCTCTAAAAAATTTACACTCTTAATATTTACACAGCAAAAATACGGCTAAAATAATTTCTTTTAATGAATAAATAATAATTGAATTAGTTTTGTATGAATATAATTGAAACCCCTTTAGCTGGTTTATTGGTGCTAAAACCTAAAATATTTCGTGATGCCCGTGGTTGGTTTAGCGAAAGTTTTAATCAATCCACCTTTAATGCTTTGGTGGGCAATGACCCTGCAACAAATAAGTCATATGATTTTGTGCAAGATAACCACAGTTTTAGCCATCAAGGTGTGTTGCGTGGCTTGCATTATCAATTACCCCCGTTTGCACAAGGCAAATTAGTGCGTGTAGTTGAAGGTGCAGTGTGGGACGTAGCGGTAGATATTCGTAAAGATAGTATTACTTTTGGACAATGGTTTGGTATTGAGTTGTCGGCTGAAAATAGTAAGCAGCTATGGATACCACCAGGGTTTGCACACGGTTTTATTACCTTGAGTGAATCAGCGCAGTTTTTATATAAAACTACTGCACTTTATAATAAAGACAGTGAAGGTGCAATTGTTTGGAATGATACTGATATTAGTATTGCTTGGCCTAAAATAGAAGGTGATGTGATTGTGAATGAAAAAGACAGCACTGCAAACTCATTTAATACTGCAAAAACATTTTAAATTAAATTTAAAGCTAACTTACTACTATACTAATCTTGATTATTTTTAATGTCATTAAAACGTAACACCCTTTGGAACTTAACTGGGAGC
>JBDLSY010000117.1:0-5841 GCA_039805985.1 Pseudomonadota bacterium
AGTTCTGAAATTAATATTCAAAAAAATACCACAAACATTAGTGAAAAAACTAAAAACACTAGTATTTTAGGGGTTTCTGGCGTACTTTATGATGGGATATCAGCTATTCCACGCCCTGTTGTTTTGACTATATTAGATGGTCAAATATTTCTTAATCAAGTAATAAACACAAAATCTAAAGCCATAGTAAATACCATAATAGATATATTACCCTTTTATGAATATAAGCAATCTATTAATAGCGTAGATTTTGGATTTTCTACGCAATACGGTATTCGTTTAATATCATTGTCTAACAACGCACAATTTCAAGCTGATGATATTAATTTTTTAAATGCTTATTTGGCAGAAAATCGTATAAGTAATAATATTATTGATAAACTTACTGCTAAATGGCGGTGGATTTTTGCATGTGCTATAGCGATACTGGCAATCGTTGCTGTACTATATCAATGGGGTATTCCTTTAGGTGCAAAAATTGTAGCCCCTTTCGTTCCCAAAACAGTTAAAAATATTTTAGGCGATACGGCTTTAAAATCTTTAGATAAGTATATTTTTAAACCAAGCACGATTGAAAAAAATGAACAAGCACTTATTCAGCAACAATGGAATAAAGCTTTAATATTAGCATATCCTAATAAAAATTATCCTGAACATACTGTATTGTTTAGGTCAATGAATCTTCGTGGTAAAAGTATATCCAATGCAATGGCATTGCCTAATGGAACTATTGTTGTAACTGATGGATTATATAACCTATTAAAGGACAAGCCGAATGCAATTATTGGTGTGTTGGCGCATGAGTTAGGCCATTTAAAACATCACCATAGTATGCGAGCATTTTTAGAATTTTCTAGTTTAGGGGCAATATCTGCGTTATTATTAGGTGACTATACGGTATGGACTAATCAAATACCCTTATTTATAGGACAAATGAGATATAGTCGCGGGCATGAAAACGAAGCTGACGATACAGCAATTAAAATCATGCAAGCTGCTAAAATTAACCCTGCTGAACTTGCTTTATTTTTTGAGCGTATGACGACTCAAAGTAAAAATACTCTAAGTACTACATCATCAAAAAATTCTAAATATTCTATAGCGAATGAAGATACTGAAAATAAATATATTAAAAATGATATTTTTGATTATGCATCAAAATGGTTAGAAAAAATATCTTTACCTGATTTATTAAAAAGCCACCCCAATAGTGAGGAACGTATGAAAAAATTACGCAACGCCAGTTTATAAAAACAAGATAAGCCATATAAACGATATAAGCTATATAAGCTATATAAATTATATAAATTATATAAATTATATAAATTATATAAATTATAGATATTTAAAAAGTATACTATTTAGTATCTATAAAAACAAAACACACATTACATTTACATTTTTTATTATGTCCACACACCCTACACATCCTTTATTAGATTCACTGGCTAAAGCATTTGAACCTGCTACCCTAGAGCCGCTTTGGAATGAATTTTGGAATACTTTAAACCTTGCACACGCAGGAACACACGTTCATAATACTGAAACTAATTCACAAGGCTTTGCAATTCAGTTACCCCCACCCAATGTGACAGGCACTTTGCACATGGGACACGCGTTTAATCAAACGATTATGGACGGTTTGACCCGTTACCACCGTATGCGTGGCTTTAATACCGTATGGATTCCTGGTACTGACCATGCAGGCATTGCAACACAAATTGTTGTAGAACGCCAACTACAAGCCACTGGACACACCCGCCATGATTTAGGCCGTGAAGCTTTTTTAAATAAAGTATGGGATTGGAAAAAAGAATCAGGCAATACTATTTCAGAACAAATGCGCCGTATGGGTGCGAGTGTAGATTGGCAGCGTGAATACTTTACGATGGATACTGACTTATCAAAAACTGTTACTGGAACGTTTGTCAAATTATATCAACAAGGTTTAATTTACCGTGGTAAACGTTTAGTGAATTGGGACCCTATTCTTAAAAGTGCAGTCAGTGATTTAGAAGTAGACAATGAAGAACGCCAAGGCAGTATGTGGCATATTTTATATCCGTTTAGTGATGGCGTTATTGATACGCTGACGGGTTTATCAGGTTTAACTGTGGCGACAACCCGCCCAGAAACGCTGCTGGGTGATGCGGCAATCTGTGTTCACCCTGATGATGAACGCTATCAACATTTAATCGGTAAAAATGTCCTCTTACCATTGTGTAACCGCACTATTCCGATTATTGCGGACACGTATGTGGATAAAAACTTTGGCAGTGGATGCGTTAAAATCACAGGCGCACATGATTTTAATGATTACCACATTGCTCAAAGACATAACTTACCCTTGATTACAGTTTTGACACTAGATGCGAAAATTGTAGACAAAGACAGTCTCCATAATCCTGAATACCTTATGCCGACCAATTATGTCGGTTTAGACCGTTTTATTGCCCGTAAAGCTATTCTCAACGATTTAGACGCACAGGGATTTTTACAAAAAACTGTACCGCATACTTTAATGGTGCCTATTTGTACCCGAACTGGGCAAGTGGTTGAACCTATGCTGACCGATCAATGGTTTGTAGCCGTCAATAAAGTCTGTGAAGATCCAACACAAGATGCAACGGGTAAGTCGCTGGCTCAAAAGGCGATTGATGCCGTAGACAGTGGGGCAGTTAAATTTATACCCGACAATTGGGTTAATACTTACAATCAATGGATGCATAATATTCAAGATTGGTGTATCAGTCGTCAATTATGGTGGGGACATCAAATTCCCGCATGGTACGATGCCGTAGGCAACGTGTATGTGGCTGAAAATGAAGCCGATGCCTTAGTCCAATCAGGTGGACAAGCACTCACCCGTGACCCCGATGTATTAGATACTTGGTATTCATCGGCACTTGTACCCTTTAGTACTTTACATACCGCAGCCGACCGTGATTTATATTTGCCATCATCAGTACTCGTCACAGGCTATGACATCATCTTTTTTTGGATAGCCCGCATGGTGATGATGACCACACACTTTACAGGTAAAGTACCCTTTAAGCATGTCTATATTCACGGCTTAGTTTTAGATGCTGAAGGCAAAAAAATGAGCAAATCAGAGGGCAATGTATTAGACCCTGTTGATTTGATTAATGGCATTGATTTACCAACACTACTCAATAAACGTGTACAGGGTTTACGTCGCCCTGAAACTGCCCCAATAGTCCGTAAAAAAACAGAAAAAGAATTTCCTGACGGTATTCCTGCTTACGGTGCTGATGCTTTACGTTTAACATTTGCTAGTTTGGCTAGTTTAGGGCGTAGCGTTCATTTTGCCGCTGACCGCTGTAATGGTTACCGGCATTTTTGCAACAAATTATGGAATGCGACACGGTTTGTGTTAATGAATACCGAAAGAAAAGATTATGGCTCAAATACTTCAAATATACACACTAAAACATATACTGAATTTGATTTAAAAGCCGCTTTATCGCCTGCTGATCAGTGGATTGTGGGCGAATTGCACCGCACGAAACAACTGGTTAATCAAGGATTTGCAGAATACCGCTTTGACCATATCATTAATCATATTTATCGCTTTATTTGGGATGAATATTGTGATTGGTATGTCGAGTTAGCCAAGGTACAAATCGCACAAGGTACGCCAATCCAACAAGCGGCTACACGCCACACTTTAGTACAGGTATTAGAAACTGCCTTGCGTTTATTACACCCGATTGCACCGTTTATTACCGAAGAATTATGGCAAAAAGTGGGCTTAGTGGCAGGAACGCGTGAGCTTAATCAAACAATCAGTATTCAACAACAAGCTTACCCGCAAGCACAGCTTGAAAAAATAAACCCTGATGCAGATGCTTGGGTATCACAGCTCAAAGACATTGCTGCTGGATTACGAAATTTGCGTAGCGAAATGAAACTGCAACCCGCACAGCAAGTACCAATGATAGTGTATACGGGTGATGCGGCACACACAGCACTAGTCAACACTTACGCGCCGTTTTTACAGTCTTTAATCCGTTTATCCAGCATAAAATTATTAAATACTACGCCTGAAGTTGGTTTACCCACAGCAGTTATTGGCCATTTACAGTTTAGTTTATCTATTGAAGTAGACGCGACTACAGAATTGATACGCTTGCATAAAGAATCAAGCCGCTTAGATACTGAAATAAGCAAAATTAATACTAAGTTAAGTAATGACACCTTTGTTAAACGTGCACCTGCTGCGGTTGTTGCACAAGAACACAGTCGGTTAATCGCATTTGAAACAACTTCAGTACAAATTAAGGCACAAATAGCAAAATTAACCGTATTACATTAATAGTATTTGAAAATACTGCCATAATTACCAATAACCAATATTATCAATATTATCAATATTATTATTAATAACAACACCATGAAAAAAATAATTTTACCTCTAATTTTACTTAATCTCCTAAGTACTTCTCAAGCACAAATGTATTTAGAGATGAGCTTAGGCTTAACCAGCACTGCTTTAGCTAAAAAATCTCAATACGTGTCTCCATCAATACCTAGTGAACAACCAACAATGGGCAGTATTGGCGTTGGTTTAGGCTATAAATTACACCCAAATTTTGCAATAGTTAGCAAATATCAATCATTGTATGAACAAGATGCTTCTACCTCTTCCCCTAAAATTAGGGCTCATGCAATATCCATTCGTGCTGTGGGTATTGTGCCAATCAATTCGTTTATGAGTGTAAATGCTAAAATAGGTATTGGAAGAACCAAAATAACTGTTGATAAAACATGGGCAACTAACGGTATCAATTATGGTGTAGGCTTTGATCTGTTTGATAAAAAAAATGCCCTTGGTTTAGATATTGATTTTTATCCCACACGGTCTACAGGTTACTTCCCGGCTTTAAAGCAAACGAATGTCAGTTTAATTGCCAAACAATACTTTTAATGCAATATTTGATGTGCTAAATGTAATAAACCCGCTTAAGTAAATTAAGCGGGTTTGTTGTATAAATAATTAAATATTTGTTAGAATCAAGATTTTTAAGATTAAAAGATAAACAAGATTTTTAAAAATCTATAAACCTATAAATCTATGAATTTATGAATTTATGAATCTATAAAGCTTAAAAATTTTGATTCAAACTGTGAGCATTAAGGCTTAAAAAAATAAATTCATACAGTATTTATTTCGCTGCCATTAAAGCCACAGTCGTGTCTAACATGCGATTTGAAAATCCCCATTCATTGTCGTACCAACTGTTTACCTTGACTAATTGACCACTAACTTTGGTTAAGGTCGCATCAAACACTGAACTGGCTGGATTATGATTAAAATCAACACTCACTAAAGGCGCATCAGTGTAATCTAGTACCCCTTTAAGCGTACCTTCTGAAGCAGTTTTAATTAAAGTATTAATTTCATCAACACTGGTAGCGCGTTTAGCGATGAAGCTTAAATCAACTACACTCACATTGATGGTTGGGACGCGCATAGAATAACCATCTAATTTACCATTTAATTCAGGTAAAACTAAACCCACTGCAGCAGCAGCCCCTGTTTTAGTTGGAATCATACTTTGCGTAGCACTACGGGCACGACGCACGTCATCATGGTAAACATCAGTTAATTTTTGGTCATTGGTATACGCATGAATCGTTGTCATTAAACCTGTTTCTATGCCTACAGTATCATTTAATACTTTCGCCAAAGGTGCCAAACAATTGGTTGTACAAGACGCATTAGAAATAACTGTCATTGCAGAAGTTAATACGTGGTGATTCACACCATAAACAACTGTTGCATCAACATCTTTGCCGCCTGGGGCAGAGATAATTACT
>JBDLSY010000118.1:0-4749 GCA_039805985.1 Pseudomonadota bacterium
TTCGTAACGATTAAATTTATCAAGCCAAGCACGCTTTAATTCAGCTATTTCGATAGCATTAATACTGGTAGGGTCTTGTTGAGAAAAATCTTGTGCTTTTTTAACTAACTGATTGACTTCATTTAATTGGTTGGCTGTAATAGCAGCTTCTATCAGGGTTGTACTGACTACGGGTAACAGTGTATTTATTTCTTCGTATAAGCGTTGAATAGCCAACACACCATCGGCCGCAGGTAAACCTTTATATACAGTCACCGCTGCATCTAATTGTGAGTTTAGATAGGTATCGTATTCACCTGATTGTGCCAGCGCATAAATATGCTTAATATCCGCTAATAAGCGTTGAGTCGTTCGTTGTGTATCATTTTGTATTTGTAGACGGTTCTGTAGCTGTGAACGCCATTCGGCAACCATAGTTTGGATATTTATGTCAAATATATATTGGGTGTGTGCATTGTCAAAAGCTTTGTCTAAATCAACAAAATGACGAACTTCTATGCTGGGTGTCAATAACAATGCTTGATAACGGCTAGATAAATCGGCCCATGTAGATTCTTTGGCTTGGGCTACTTTTTGGCTTGCTATTTCAGCCTTAACCCATTTAAATATACGGCGGTCACGCGGGGCAACGTGTGTCAAAATAGCCTGCCATGCTGCAGGACTAGCGGCTTGTACCGCTTGCCAGCGGTGATTCGTACTTGAATTTTTACTTGCAAATGCTACGAGTAACTCGTCTTTACGTGCATCATTCGGTAAATTAATTAAGCTATTTAGTTCAGCCTGAACAGCTTGGGCATCAAATGCGTGGGTAGTAGACTTTGTTTGCACTTGTATAGGCATCGCTATAGAAGTTGGAACAGAGTTCGTTTTGGGCGTTTCCTTAAAAAGAATTTTATGATGATTATTTTGACGCGTAAACAAAGCTTTAAAAGTAGAAAATATGGACATAGACACTCACAATCTAAAAATTAAATCATATATAAAATCACATATAAATTATAAATATTCGCTTAATTTAAGCGTACAGTTGCTTTATTCCGCCCATCCAAGGCTGTAAAGCTATTGGAATATTAATAGAACCATCAGCATTTTGATAATTTTCTAAAATGGCAACTAAAGTACGGCCTACCGCTAAACCACTACCATTTAAGGTATGCACGGGTTCAGTTTTACCCGCTAAATTTTTATATCGAGTACCTAGCCGTCTTGCCTGAAAAGCTTCACAGTTTGAGCAAGAGCTGATCTCTCGGTAAGTATTTTGAGCAGGCAACCATACTTCTAAATCATAAGTTTTACTGGCACTAAATCCCATATCACCCGTACACAATAACATTTTCCGATAAGGTAATTCTAATGCTTGTAAAATGGCTTCAGCATGCAACGTCAGTTGTTCTAGTGCCGCATAACTGGCACTGGTATCAGTTATTTGTACCATTTCAACTTTATCAAACTGGTGTTGGCGAATGAGCC
The DNA here is from genome assembly GCA_039805985.1 of Pseudomonadota bacterium. Taxonomy (GTDB): domain Bacteria; phylum Pseudomonadota; class Gammaproteobacteria; order Burkholderiales; family Burkholderiaceae_C; genus JBDLSY01. Next base: position 1,471 of record JBDLSY010000118.1, read on the forward strand.
CTCGCGTATCACGTCCATAACTACCTGCTTCGCTACGAAAACAAGGCGTATGAGCAGTCATTTTTATGGGTAAATCAATTGCATTTAATAACGCACCGCGTACAGTGTTGGTTAAAGTGACTTCCGCAGTGGGAATTAGATAAAGCGATTCATTGTCACTGTCTTGCCCGCCTTTTTTGACCGCAAATAAATCGGCTTCAAACTTAGGCAATTGACCTGTTCCTCGCAATGTTTCTGCATTAACAATGTAAGGTGTGTAATATTCAGTATAGCCATGTTTAGTGGTGTGCATGTCTAGCATAAACGCGGCTAAGGCACGGTGTAGTTTTGCGATACCACCTTTTAATACAGCAAAGCGAGACCCCGTTAATACAGTGCCTGTATCAAAATCTAAGCCTAACGGTATACCTATATCTACATGGTCTTTTGGTGTGATTCCATCAGCAAATACGCGAGGAATCCCCCAACGCAATAACTCTAAGTTATCGTGTTCATTGACTCCGATAGGGACAGAATCGTGTGGAATATTGGGTATATCTAACAAAAATGATTCAATCTGATTTTGTAACGTTTTCAACGCGTGTTCATTTTGTGTCAGTTCGTTACTTACAATGGTTACTTTAGCTAAAACATCACTAGCGTCTGTTTTTTTTGCTTTTAATATGCCAACTTGTTTAGATAAGCTGTTGCGTTGTGCTTGTAATTGTTCTGTACTAAACTGTAGTGTCTTTCTTTGCGTTTCTAGAGATTCAAAAGTACTGATATCAAATGTAAAGCCACGTGTATTTAAACAAGCGACAATTAATGGTAACTCTTTACGTAACTGTTGAATATCTAACATGAAAAACCTTTGACATCGTTATTGTGTTGAGCATCAAACAAATATTTTTATAAAATACGTATTGCCTTTAAGCAGTAAGCAGTAGTAAAAAACCGTGCTATAACGATTTTTTACTACTGCTTATATTAAAACCAAGTAATTTTAAATTAATTTATAAACTTATAAAGTATAAAAAATTATGCTTTACCAGTCATTTTATCAAATTTTTGTTTAAATCTATCAACGCGACCTGCAGTATCAACGATTTTATTTTGCTCACCCGTATAAAATGGGTGCGAACTAGAAGTTAAATCACATTTAAACAAAGGATAAGTTTTACCTTCGTGTTCAATGGTTTCTTTACTGCTTAAAGTGGAACGAATGATGTATTTTTTAGCGTTAGTTACGTCTAAAAACAATACTTCGCGAAAATTTGGGTGAATGCTTTTTTTCATAAAATACTCTTAGTTATGAGGTAGCCATTTTACAGTTTTAATTAAATGTAAAACACTTACCGATTTTTGGTTTAAAACGCTATTATTGCACATAACATTTTATTAAGTATTTAAATAGCATCTTTATAAGATTGTATTTAAATAAATAATATAAATATATATAATATATATAAATATAATATATAAATTTAATATACATAAACATAAATATCATATATAAATATAAACAGGGATACTTATGGATTCGCTTGCTTACCCCATATTTCAACTTATTTCTACTTTAATCTTAAGAGGTTACAGTGGTGTTGTAGATCCAGCAATCGGTAAATTTGGTACTTCAGTAATAAACATTGCCTTAGTAATTGAGACTATGTATGTTATGCACTACGGCTATATGATTATTTTACAAAAATCTACTGAAGCAGTGCCTAATCCAAGTTTACGTGACTTGCTTTATCATTTTGTTATTGTGAGTATAGTTTTGTATTATGTGAACACTGATGTAGACACTGCATTGGGGGTTGTCAGGGCTTTACGCCGAATGATAATTGATGGTTTAACGGGTGCGATGCAAACAGCCCCTGGTGAATGGTCTACAGGTAACAATATTAGCATAGAAGATTCAATTCTTTTAGGACTTTCTCCAACACCACTAATAGCCACAACACCTGGTGGCAAAGTAGCACTTGAACTAAGCTTAATGAATTCGGCTTTTGCTATATCTAACTTACTGACTGTAGCACCCATTATGAAAGATGTCAGTGCACCACTACAAACGACTGCTTTTATTATGTCACTTATATCTGATGTATCGCCACAAATTACTGCAGGCATTATGCTGTTGATTAATGAGTTAATGATTAGAACTGGGCTTGCCCTATTTCCGTTGGCACTGTACTGTATGTTGTACAAAGTAACGCGAGAGTTTTTTCATAGTTGGTTTAATATGATGTTTGCTGCAAGCGTTCAAATGGCGGTCTTAATTGTAACCATTACTATCTGCACTAAAGTAACTTTTTCTTTTTTAGTTATTTTATCGGGTCTTTCAGTTGCAGCCGCAGGGTTTAATTATATGAACAGTAATGTAGGCAGTTATGTTATTTCTGAATTACAAGAATCTGTTATTCAAGCAGGATTCGGCATTACCTTAACCGCTTTAATCGCTTGGGTTCCTGCTAACTCTGCCAACTTTGCTGGCACGTTATTGACTGCAGGTACAACAAAGTCAGGTGTGGGTATGGCCATGACTTCGCGCAATGCAACGCCTCATCAGCCTTACGTAAAAGATACTGCACAAAAAATAGGTGGATTTTTCAAAGGGCTTGCAGCAAGGTACGCATCATATACTGCCAAACCACCCAATGCTTCAGCAAACTCTAATGCTTCAGCAAACTCTAATGCTTCAGCAAACTCTAATAATGTAAATACTAAAACATTAGCTCTTGAAAAATTAGCTCGTACAATTTTAGGGGTTACACCTAATGCGACACTTACTGAGATCAAACGAGCATATAGGAAAGATGTTTTAAAATACCACCCAGATAGAAACAATAGCCCTGAAGCAGCCGCTAGAATACGAGAAATAAATAACGCATACGAACAATTAACAAAATCTAACTTAGGTGCATACCCTAATGCTTCAAACGCAAGGCCAATGCCTAGTGCGCCACCATACCCTAATGCTTCAAATACAAGGCCAATGCCCAGTGCGCCACCAATGCCTAATCCTCCAGTAAATTCTAATGCTTTGGTAAGTTCTAATTATGCAAATCTCGTGCCAATACCTCCGCCAATACCCGCGCCAATACCTAATCCTCCAGTAAATTCTAATGCTTTGGTAAGTTCTAATGCTTCAAATACAAGCTCCAACCCTACAGGAATAGCTTCACCTATACCATCAAACAGAGTACCTACTACAGCTGAACTACGTGCAAGACTTGATAGACTTTCATACCGTAATGTTTCAAGCACAGGGTTAATGTCCAATCAACCATCAAATAGACC
>JBDLSY010000119.1:0-3189 GCA_039805985.1 Pseudomonadota bacterium
AAAGGTTCATACTACCATGCGTTTTCGTTTCCCAATTATCATTATTGATGAAGATTTTCGTACAGACAATACCAGTGGCAGCGGTATTCGTGCTTTAGCTGATGCTTTGACGACCGAGGGCATGGAAGTCACTGGCTTTACCAGTTATGGTGATTTAACCAGTTTTGCACAGCAACAAAGCCGTGCCAGTGCATTTATTTTAAGTATCGATGACGAAGAATTTACACCAGGACCAGATTTAGACCCTGCCGTACTTAATCTACGCAATTTTATTGAAGAAGTGCGTTTTAAAAATGCAGATGTTCCTATTTATATTTATGGTGAAACCCGCACCAGTCGCCATATTCCTAATAGTATCTTACGCGAGCTACATGGGTTTATTCACATGTTTGAAGATACCCCTGAATTTGTAGCCCGCCATATTATTCGTGAAGCAAAAAGCTATTTGGACGGATTAGCTCCGCCATTTTTTCGCGAATTGGTTAAATATGCACAAGACGGTTCATACAGTTGGCATTGCCCAGGACACAGTGGCGGCGTCGCTTTTTTAAAATCACCGATTGGACAAATGTTTCATCAGTTCTTTGGTGAAAATATGCTACGGGCTGACGTATGTAATGCAGTAGAAGAATTAGGACAATTACTAGACCACACAGGGCCTGTGGCAGCTAGTGAACGCAATGCAGCCAGAATTTTCCACGCTGACCACGCTTATTTTGTGACTAATGGTACGTCCACATCAAATAAAATGGTGTGGCATTCTACAGTTGCACCCGATGATATTGTGATTGTTGATCGTAATTGTCATAAATCAATCTTACACAGTATTACGATGATGGGGGCTATCCCCGTTTTTTTAACACCCACACGTAACCATTTAGGGATTATTGGCCCTATCCCCGCCGAATCGTTTAAACGTGAAAACATTGAAAAATTAATCGCCGCACACCCGTTTGCCAGTAAAGTATCCCATAAAAAACCACGTATTTTAACGGTTACACAAAGTACTTATGATGGCATTATTTATAACGTTGAAACCATTAAAAAAGAATTAGACGGTTGGATTGATACTTTGCATTTCGATGAAGCATGGCTACCACATGCATCATTTCATGATTTTTACAAAAATATGCACGCTATTGGTAAGGACCGTCCACGTAGCCGTCATTCATTGATATTCTCAACCCAGTCTACCCATAAAATGTTAGCGGGCTTAAGTCAGGCCAGTCAAATTTTAGTACAAGATGCACAAGAGCGTCAGTTAGACCGCCATGTGTTTAATGAAGCGTATTTAATGCACAGTTCAACTAGTCCACAATATGCAATTATTGCGAGTTGTGATGTCGCTGCTGCCATGATGGAAGCGCCTGGTGGTACTGCATTGGTTGAAGAGTCCATTGCTGAAGCATTAGATTTTCGCCGTGCTATGCGTAAAGTAGACGAAGAATTTGGCCATGACTGGTGGTTTAAAGTATGGGGACCTACTAATTTAGTAGAGGAAGGTATTGGCCAGCAAGCCGATTGGATGCTGCACGCGAAAGATACTTGGCATGGGTTCGGTGCTACGAGTAGTGGCGGCCATGCGGTGTTTGCTGAAGGCTTTAATATGTTAGACCCCATTAAATCAACAATCGTTACGCCGGGTTTAGATGTTCAAGGCAAGTTTGCTGAACAAGGTATTCCAGCCAGTATTGTGACTAAATACCTTTCAGAACATGGCGTTGTCGTTGAAAAAACAGGGTTATATAGTTTTTTTATTATGTTTACGATTGGAATTACTAAAGGACGTTGGAATACTTTATTGGCGGCTTTACAACAATTCAAAGACGATTATGATAAAAATCAACCTTTATGGCGTGTTTTGCCTGATTTTTGTAAGCAACAACCCAGCTATGAAAAATTAGGCTTACGCGATTTATGCCAACAAATACATACGGCTTATGCAGCCAATGATGTGGCACGTATTACTACTGAAATGTATTTAAGCCACATGCATCCTGCTATGAAACCTTCCGATGCTTGGGCACGTGTTGCACACCGCGACATTGACCGCGTGGCCATTGATGATTTAGGAGGCCGCATTACTAGCACTTTATTAACACCTTACCCGCCAGGTATTCCTTTATTAATTCCTGGTGAAGTATTTAATCAAACTATTGTTGAGTATTTAAAAATCACGCGTAATTTCAACCGTAAATTCCCTGGTTTTGCCACTGATGTACACGGCTTAATTGTAATTGATGGTGAATGCTTTGTAGATTGTGTCCGTTAATATCGGCATTGACGAAGCTGGGCGTGAGCCTTGGACAGGCAGTGTATTTGCTGCTGCGGTAGTTTTAAATCCAAACTGTCCAATCACTGGCTTAAACGACTCTAAAAAGTTATCGGCTAAAAAACGTGAGGCACTAGCCCTTGTTATTACTAGAGATGCACTCGCTTATGGAATAGGCAGTGCCAGTGCGATGGAAGTAGATGAAGTCAATATTTTACAAGCCACTTTTTTAGCTATGCGTCGTGCTTTAGCGTGTTTACCACTACAATACCGTAATCAATCCTGCCATGCGTGGGTTGATGGCAACCGTGACCCTAATCTAGGTATCCCTACCACCACGCTTATCCAAGGTGATGCGTCTATGTCTAGCATTTCAGCCGCCAGTATTTTAGCAAAAATAGCCCGTGATAGTGAATCTGCATACCTGCATTCACAATACCCTGAATATGGTTTTAATCAACACAAAGGTTATGGCACACCGCTACACCGTAAGCAATTGCAACTTTTAGGCCCTACGCCTTATCACCGAAAAAGTTTTTCACCTGTAGCACAGTGGTACTTAAATAACCAAAAATAAGCTAATTTTTTAATGCTCAAAAGGTTTTATAAAAAAGTTTACGATAAAATGGTACTGATTCAACTATTCTTTTTGAATTTCTTATTTTCTTATTTTCTTATTTTTTACTTTTTACTTTTTACTTTTTACTTTTTACTTTTTACTTTTAATTTTTACTTTTAATTTTTTATTGTTTGAATTTTTCATTTTTTCATTTTTTCATTTTTTTAAAGGAATCCTAATGGGCATTATTTTTCAATCGTTAGGCCGCACCATCGCGGCAGGTTTTGTATTATTAATTATACTAGCGGGTATAACCATTAATTTTGACACTTTTAATATGACTAGCTGGTCATACTTT
>JBDLSY010000120.1:0-2664 GCA_039805985.1 Pseudomonadota bacterium
TTTATAGATTTATTAATTTTATAGATTTATTAATTTTATAGATTTATTAATTTTATAGATTTATTAATTTTATAGATTTATTAATTTTATAAATTTAACAACTTTAATAAATTAATTCATAATGTAGCTGCTTGCTGACGGTGTCTAGTAATCACTCGTGTGGTTTTACTAAAATACTGTGCCAGCTTTTCAGCCACATATACTGAACGGTGTTGCCCACCCGTACACCCTACCGCAACAGTTAAGTAATGCCTACCATCTTGTTGATAACGTGGCAACCACGTTTTAATAAACTGCGTAATATCATTAATAAATTCATTAACAACCGTTAAATTTTCTAAATAATGAATTACGGGAGTATCTAAACCCGTTAATGCTTTTAATTGCGGTTCATAATGAGGGTTTGGTAAACACCGTGCATCAAATACTAAATCAGCATCTTGTGGCAGTGCATATTTAAAACCAAATGATTCAAAAGTTAAAGTAATGCCAGAACCTGTTGCTTGTGCAAACTGTCGCACGCTATAACGCAGTGCCGCTGTTACTAAACCACTGGTATCAATCACATGGCTTGATTCATATAAACCTAATAAATACTGTCGCTCAAGATCGATACATTCTTCTAAACTGTAATGATTTTGTACTTCAGAAATGGCAGGTGTAAGTTTATTTAATGTAAACTTCAACTTAGACAAAGGGTGACTGCGACGGGTCTCGCTATAACGTGCAATTAAGGTGGCATTATTAGCACTCAAAAACAACAACCTTACATCTGATTGCCAAGTACGCAAGTTCGCTATTGCTACATGAAAAGCTTGGTTTAACTGTAAGGGCTGACTAGCAAGGCTACGCACATCAATTGCAACGGCTAAATATTCAACGCCGTGGCTGTGTGCATTTTGTGCTGCCGCCATTAATAGTTCACTGGGTAAATTATCAATACAAAAATACTCGGCATCTTCCAACACTTTTAACGCCACACTTTTACCAGAACCTGATATACCTGTAACAACGATTATACGCATAATAAAATACCTATTTAAAAACATCTATTTATACTAAATTTCAATATCTCAATATTTTAATACTATTACTATGGTACAAAACTATATGATTTCAAGTAACACGCAAACAGTACACACCACTATTATAATAGTGGCTCACGTACCGCTGGCCAGTGCTTATTTAGCACTCATACAACATATATATACCCTACAAGATAAACTTCCAAAACAGGTTTATGCTATTGACGTTCCTGCTGGTGAAGCCCGTGATGTCACTGAACAAGCGATTAAATCTTTATTATTCAACCAGTGTTGTATTGATTCTATGATACCTAAACCTATACCTTGCTTGATTTTGACTGACCTAGCTGGTGCAACACCACATAATTGTGCTGTCAATGCGTGTGACAACAACCAAGCTAATGAGCAAGAATCTATGTGGTGTGTAGCGACACCCATTTCTGCACCTTTATTATTACGGGCAATTAATTACCGCCATTTAAATCCTGCTGCTTTACGCAAGAAATTATTATATGAGACTGTATAAAAATTTTATATTTTTATATTTTTATATTTTTATATTTTTATATTTTTATATATTTTTATATATTTTTATATATTTTTATTTTTATATTTATAGCTTTAAACTGATAGCTTTATTTTTTATAAGTATCATGGCATTGTTTACACGTTGCACCTAATGTGCCTACTGCTGTTTTAATTTGACCCACGTCACCCGTTTTAGCAGCTAAGTCTAAAGCTGCGGTGGCAAGCATATATTTAGCTGCAGCGTCTTTGAAACCAGTCGCATCAGTCCAAATATCAGGTTGTGTTTTTGAGCTATCAGTACCTACGCTAAATGCAGTCCACGGTAAAGCAGACAATGTATGAATAATATTTGCATTAGTCTTAATATCAACAGCATTAAAAGGCACATCACCTTTGACCATTGCACGAATTTGGCTAAAAGCCCGTGCTTGGACGATAAACACACTTTTACGGTATTCAATGGCTTGCTCTGGCTTTGTAAAGGCCGTAGGCTTAGTTTGTGCGTAAATTGAACTGCTTATAACAGTCAACGCTATACTAATTGAGTATTTAAATAAGTGTTTTAAGTATTTAAGAGGTATTAGTTTCATTGTATATATTCTTTATTTTATATGAGTTATCTACTTTTTAGCTTAATTACCGCCTGCTAAAAACCACTTAACTAATATTTCTGATTCAGCGACCGTTACTTGTGGGTTTGATGACATTGGAATAGAACCCCATACACCGACCCCTCCTTCACGGACTTTTTTAGCCAGAGTAAGTATTTGATTGGTGTCTCCATCAGAATATTTTTCAGCAATAGACTTAATGGAAGGTCCAATTAATTTTCTTTGTGCATTATGACAAGACAAACAATTTTTGCTTTGAGCCAAGGCTTTATCTGCATGGGCTGTTGTATTAATAAGCATGAATGAAGTTAGTATTAAGCTAATTTTAATACTACTTTGAATGAGTGAATTTAAAATATTATGTTTCATATAAGTTCCTATTGTGTATTAAAGCAGTATAGGGTATCAATGATATACAGTACTTTATTTAGCTTAAATCATCAATTTGATTATATTATATTGATGATTTAATAGTTAAGTGTACTACGAAACACCTTATT
>JBDLSY010000121.1:0-2555 GCA_039805985.1 Pseudomonadota bacterium
GGGTTCTTTCAATCTTGTTTATACAGAAATCTGATTAATGTCATCTGTTGTTTATGAAAATAATTTAAAATAATTATGCTACTATAGGCGACTAATACGTACTACTTGCATTAAAAATTAATATGACAATTACACCAGAACACATTCAAAAATTAGCTAAATTGACACGAATTGCAGTAATACCTGAAACGCTACCCATTATGACTACGCGGTTATCTAAGTTAATAGAATTAATACAAACCATGCAAGTCGTTAATACGGAAAATATTACACCTTTAATTCACCCTGTATCATTTATGCAAGACACAGTCCTAAAGTTGCGGGAAGATGTACTAAATTTAAACGCTACTCAACAATTGGCTCACAATCACATTGCAGAGAGTCGCGATGTACGTATGATGAATGCACCTGTTGTACAAGATGGCTATTTTTTAGTCCCACGTGTCTTAGATTAAAAATATTAAAAATATTAAAAATATTAAAAATATTAAAAACATTAAACATACATTAAGTATAAGTAAGCTATGAACTTTAATACTATTTCAGAAATTCGTCAGGCGTTAGATACTAAAAAAATCAGTGCGACTGAATTGGCAACAATGGCTTTGACCGCTGCACAATTACATACTCAAGGCAAAGGTACTAATGCTTATGTAGATATTCAAACTGAACAAACACTCATACAAGCGGCTGCTGCTGATGTGCGTTTAGCAGCTGGTGATGGGCATACCAATGCCCCTTTATTAGGCATTCCTGTTGCACATAAAGATGTGTTTGTAACACAAGGCTGGGCAACTACCGCTTGCAGCAAAATGCTACATAATTATCAATCACCCTTTGATGCAACCGTCGTTGCACAATTAAAAGTAGCAGGTATGGTTAATATCGGCAAGCTAAATTGTGATGAATTTGCTATGGGCAGCTCTAATGAAAACAGTGTATTTGGGTCGGTAAAAAACCCTTGGGACACTCGTGCCGTTTCTGGTGGCAGTAGTGGTGGCAGCGCAGCGGCAGTCGCTAGCGGTATTGTGCCTGTGGCTACAGGTACAGATACGGGTGGCAGCATTCGTCAGCCCGCCTCTTTTTGTGGAATCACAGGGATTAAACCCACTTACGGCCGCTCAAGCCGCTACGGTATGATTGCTTATGCGTCTAGCTTAGACCAAGCAGGTGTTTTAGCGAGGACAGCAAAAGATTGTGCTTTAGTGTTAAGTGCGATGAGTGGTTTTGACAATAAAGACTCGACTAGTATTGAACGCCCTGTAGAAGACTATATTCTTGAATTAGAACGTTACTCAACAGTTAAGCAAGGCTTAAAAAATATACGTGTTGGCGTTCCTATAGAGTATTTTACTGATGGCGTTGCACCTGATGTACGCAGTGCAGTAGAACATGCTATTGCACAACTGGAACAACTAGGGGCAGTCCGTGTAAAAATATCACTACCACGAACTAGCTTGTCTATCCCTGCTTATTATGTGATTGCACCGGCTGAAGCCAGTAGTAATTTAAGCCGTTTTGATGGTGTACGTTATGGATTTCGTGCAGCCAGTACAGATTTTTCTGATTTAGACAGTATGTATAGCCAATCACGCGCTCAAGGTTTTGGTGAAGAAGTCAAACGCCGTATTTTGACAGGGGCTTATGTATTGTCTTCAGAATCTTATGAAGAATATTATGTCAAAGCACAACGTATTCGCCATTTGATTGCACAAGATTTTAAAGCTGCCTTTGAGCAATGCGATATTATCGTAGGCCCTGTCGCACCAACGGTTGCTTGGGATTCAGGCAAAGGTCAACAAGACCCTATGAGTGAATATTTAGCTGATATTTTTAACTTAGGTGTTAATTTAGCGGGCTTACCCAGTATGAGTGTGCCATGTGGTATGGGGGGTATTTATAAAAATAGACCGATTGGTTTGCAATTAATTAGTAATTATTTTGATGAATCTCGCTTGTTGGGTATTGCTCATGCTTATCAATCTGCAACAGATTGGCATCAAAAGACACCCGCTATTATTTAATTAATGTAAACGGTGAAAACGCCAAAATAATATGAATGCAGTCGCTACACCTAACCATAAAGGTAGTTGTACAGTCAGCCATACGGGCCAACCCTGTGCCAAAGACATAAATTCAAATAAACGATTACCTGCATGGAACGACATACCCAATAAAACACCCGCAAAAATACGTGCGGCAATTGCACCGTCTCTGGCTCGCAAATAAGCAAATGGAAATGAAATCATCAGCATAACCCATAAAGCCAGTGGGTATAGGCTACGTCTTAATAAAATTGACAATGATTTTCGTGAATCTAAATGATTATTTATTTGAAATAAAACAGTATTTAATAAGGCGATGACACCCACTCTATCCGGATTTTTTTGCAGTCCGATTAAAGATTGTAGGTTTAAATTAGTGTACCACCGCCAACTTAACTGCTTATCAAATGATAACTGTTGTGCCGTTTTTGGGTGATAATATTCAGTATTAATTGAATTAAATAACCAAAAAGATTGTTTATTAGAGGATATAAAGTTAGCAACATTTAA
>JBDLSY010000122.1:0-13367 GCA_039805985.1 Pseudomonadota bacterium
AAAGCGGTGTCTTTATAGCCCAAAGCGGCTAAAAATGTATAGGGGAATTCAGTTGCGTCAAACACTGCACACGACAATTCAGACAAAGCGGATTCAATTTCAACAGCATTCATAGGGTTAGTATATTTATATATTTATGTATTTATGTATTTATATATTTATGTATTTGAAATAAATCTTTATTTTATTTTACTTAGCTAAAGCATAATTATTGTCTGTGCTTTAAAATGCTATTTGTCTTAAAAATTTAAAGGTTTAATTATTATGTTAGACGAGCAAGGCTATAGACCCAATGTTGGCATTGTTCTGTTAAATGCAAGCAATCAAGTGTTTTGGGGTAAACGGATTCGGCAACATTCTTGGCAATTTCCTCAAGGCGGTATTGACACGGGAGAATCGCCCGAACAAGCTATGTACCGTGAACTGTGGGAAGAAGTAGGTTTGCAAGCAGAACATGTCAAAATAATTGGTAGAACCCATGATTGGTTGCGTTACCGCGTACCTGAACAGTGGGTACGCCGTGAGTGGCGGGGCAGCTATAAAGGACAAAAACAAATTTGGTTTGCACTGCGATTCATCGCTAAAGATCATGCTGTCAATTTGCGGTCTACCAATAAACCAGAATTTGATGCATGGCGTTGGACTAACTATTGGATTGATTTGGACAATGTCATTGAATTTAAACGTGAAGCCTATGCTGCAGCTTTAAAAGAGCTACACGGTTTAATTACGGTTTAAATGAGTGATTGAATAAAGGCACTTTTCCAAATACCTTTGGCTACTTTAGCCATTTTATCCTGGCGTAGAGCCACTGTTCTTGGGTTGAATTTATCATAATCGCAATAATCGTTGCTTAACATATAGCTTGATTTTTTATATTGTGCCAATTTGTTTTCAAAGACATACGAATACTGTTTGTCACGCGTAACTTATTTAGGTTTAGTGTTATTAATTTTAGAGTTAATAATGAGTTCACCGATTTTATTATTAGCAGTTACTTTAGGTTTATTTATCTCATTTATCTCAATGATATTGCCTTCAAATTCATTTTCAAAATCATTGGGGTTACCCACAAAATCACCTTCTTCATAGCCCGAATCATCAGTACGGCGTACTTTTTTTAAAGGTTTAATTAAGTCTTCACGCTTAATACCCAGCCATTTGGTTAAAGGTGCCATTACCAGTACTGAAGAATAAATACCAAACAAAATACCTATCGTTAAAGCCACAGCAAAATAATGTAAAGTTGCCCCACCAAATACCAGCATTGACAATACCATCAGTTCAGTTAAGCCGTGAGTAATCATGGTTCTGCTGATAGTACTGGTAATCGCATTGTCAATGACTTCATCAATACTGGCATGACGCATATCACGAAAATTTTCACGAATTCTATCTGCAATCACCACTGATTCATTGACTGAATAACCTAATACAGCCAAAATAGCGGCTAAAACAGCTAGAGAAAACTCCCACTGAAATGCTGCAAAAAACCCCAAAATAATAACCACGTCATGTAAATTAGCAATCACCGCAGCGACTGCAAACTTCCATTCAAAACGAAGTGCTAAATACAATATGATACCGACAATGACAAAGGCTAATGCTTTTAAGCCACCAACCAGTAGTTCTTGCCCGACTTGCGGCCCCACATACTCTATACGAGTGATTTTAATGGCTTGATTGCCCTGCTTAAGTACAGCTGCCGAAAACTTATCCGTATCTAATTGGTCTTTACCGTTGTTAATAGCAGTGATTTTTTTAACATCATTTAAGGCCAAACGAATGAGTATGTCATTGGGCGATCCAAATGTTTGCACTTGAGGTTCAGCTACACCCAGTATGCGTAGGTTTTGACGAATAGACTCTAAATTAGCTGCCTGCGTATAGCGTGATTCAACGACTACACCGCCAGTAAACTCAACGGATAAATGTAAGCCGTTTATCATTAAAAAGAAGATGGCTGCTAAAAATGTGATGAAACTAATCACGTTAAACACTACTGCATAACGCATAAACGGTATGTCTTTTTTAATACGAAAAAATTCCATAATAAACCTAAACCTTATTTTTTATTTATATTTATATTTATATTTATATTTATATATTATGACTTGTACTTATCTGTAGTATTAAGATGGGTGAGTCGTTACTGAAGTACCTGTCCCCGCTATTTCAGGTAACACAACAGTATCTGCTCGCCAAATTTGACCAATTGAAATATGCGTTAATTTTTTCTGACGGCCATACCACCAATTAACTAAACCACGTGCCACCATAACAGCAGAGAACATACTGGTTAAAATACCCAAACAATGCACTACAGCAAAACCGCGTATAGGGCCAGAACCAAAGGCTAACAAGGCAATACCCGCAATTAAAGTAGTAATATTACTGTCTAAAATGGTTGCAAAAGCACGCTCAAAGCCCACATGAATGGCATCTTGCGGTTTAGCACCTGCCCGCAACTCTTCTCTAATTCGTTCATTAATCAAAACGTTAGCATCAATAGCCATACCCAAGGCCAGTGCAATAGCTGCCATACCTGGTAAAGTTAAAGTCGCCTGCAAAATAGACAATATAGCAAACAATAAAGCCATATTAATACCCAAGGCAATTACGCTAAATACACCAAATAACAAATAATACGCAATCATAAATACAGCAATCGCGGTAAAACCATAAATCATAGAGTTATAGCCTTTTTGAATATTGTCTGCTCCTAAAGAAGGACCAATCGTTCGCTCTTCAATAATTTCCATAGGGGCAGCTAAAGAACCTGCACGCATTAACAATGCTAAATCGGCTGAGGCTTGTGCTGAACCCATGCCTGTAATTTGGAACTTTGATGAAAGCTCACTTTGAATGGTTGCAACGGTTAATACTTCGCCTTTATTTTTTTCAAACAATACTACTGCCATCGCTTTACCAATTTTATCGCTAGTCGTCTGGCTCATCGTTTTGCCACCTTCAGTGGTCAAATCTAAACTGACTGCAGGTTGTTGATTTTGGTCAAAGCTAGCCGTTGCATCAACAATAGAATCACCTGTCAATACCACATCTTTATATAGCACTACAGGCACTGAATTGCCACTGGTAAACAATTCACTTTCAAAAGGTGTCGGTGTAAATAACTCTGTACCACGCATCACTGATTCATCTACCATACGTACCTCTAAAGTAGCGGTTCGCCCAATAATATCTTTGGCTTTAGCGACATCTTGTACACCCGGTAATTGAACCACGATGCGGTCATCGCCTTGTTGTTGAATCACGGGTTCAGCAACGCCCAACTCATTGACGCGTTTATTCAGTGTTTCTATATTTTTCTTTAAAGCATTTGATTTAATATCCTGAATGGCTTGCTTAGTTAATTGGCCTACAAAGCGTACGTTGCTACTACTAGGATTGGTATCGGGTTGCTCGACAAACACAATTTGTTTGATATTGTCTTTCAAAGCAGCGGCGATTTTATCTTTAAATTCAACACGTGCAAGAAATTCTAGGCGGTTACCTGATAAAATCAGACTACCGTGGCGTAGCTTTTCTCTGGCTAAAAAAGTTCTAATATCACTGGCTAAGCCTTTGATACGTTTATCAACGGCACCATTCATATCTACTTGCATTAAAAAATGCACACCGCCCCGTAAATCCAAGCCTAGATACATCGGCTTTGCACCAATGGCTTGTAAAAATTTAGGAGTCGCTGGTAGCAAATTTAAAGCAACCATATAGCTTTCATCTTCTTTATCTGGATTCAAACCAGCTTCTAATGCTGCTTTAACTATTTTTTGATCCGCCTCGGTTTTGACACGGACTTTAATCGTACCCCCTTGTGCAGTAGCTTGGTATTCGGCGGTGGCATTCATGACCTTGGCTGCTAAAATTAATTCATTGACTTTAGCCAGTAAATTCGGTTCTACTTTTAGTGTTGCTTTTGCACTAGATATCTGTACAGCAGGTTGCTCACCAAACAAATTAGGTACACTGTACAACACAGCGACTATTACCACTATCAAAATGATAAGGTATTTCCACAAAGGATAACGATTCATAAACGGCCTAAAAAAATAAAAATAAAAGCTAAAAAGCTAAAAAGCTAAAAAAATTTATGAAACTACAAAACACTAAAATTTATCAAAGTTGCACAAGTCATAGATGATTATAAAAACAACTAAATTAACTTAAGCGTACCTTTTGGCAATACTTTTGAGATTGATGTACGTTGCAACAATATTTCAGCATTATTATTAATTTCTAAAGCAATATACTGTTCAGTAATTCGGTTTATTTTGCCTAAAATACCACCAGTGGTCATCACTTCATCACCGATTTTAATGGAATCAATTAAAGTTTGATGTTCTTTTTGGCGTTTGTTTTGTGGGCGAATCACTAAAAAGTAAAATATACCAAATAAAGCAGCGGGTAATATTAAACTGCCTAAACCGCCACCAAATAAACCCATACTCGCTGGGGTAACCGATTGTGCCTGTACAACAGATGTCATATTTTTACCTTATTTTTTAATTAAATTAGCAACTACTTTAAATAATCATGATTAATACTCAATGATACTCAATGATTATATTAGTTAATCAAACACACATTAAAAGCATTGATTATTAGGCATACAATACATAAAGTATGATTGTAGCGGGCTATTTTTAGCTTAAATGAATTAAGCTAATTTTTATATATTTTATATATTTTTTTAGATAATTCACCTGTTTATTTTACCGCGACAGTGTTTTAAGTGCCAAACGAATTCCGTCACTTACACTAGTGCCAACAGGTATATTTTTCAAAGCTAACAAGGCTTCTTTGTCGTTGTATCCTAAAGCGGATAATGCACCTAACATATCGGATTTTCCATCAACAACATTGTTTGCAATTACATGACTCTCTACGTCGCTACCTAATTTGCCTTTAAGTTCTAATAGTAAACGTTCAGCGGTTTTTTTACCAATACCTGGAATAGTTGCCATTTTTATGCTGTCTTGTACTGCTACAACGTCTGCCAGTTCAGCAACACTCATTCCTGATAAAACAGCCAGCCCAATTCGTGGACCTATACCGGTTACTTTGGTGACTGCCTTAAATGCTTCACGTTCAATAGCTGTAGCAAATCCGTATAACAGTTGTGCATCTTCACGCACAACGTGTACTGTCAATAAAACGACAATGTCTCCTATATTAGGCAACTGATAAAAAGTACTCATAGGTACGCTGATACCGTAGCCTACCCCTGCACAGTCTACAACAATATGCGGGGGTGTTTTATCAATTAACGTGCCATGAATTTGTGCAATCATTTTAATATTCCCTTTTACTATTTAGGTTCTTATGTACAGTTATAAGTTTAAGCAAGTGTGTGCATATTTAAAAAATTTAAAGTAAAATAATAGATTATTCAAATAAACGTATTTACTTAGCTTATTAATTTACTAATTTATTAACTTACTAATTTATTTATTATTTAGCTTATTTTGTACGACTTTTTTACATTATTATATTAAGGAATTCCCATGGCTGTTCAACAAAACAAAAAAACCCCTTCTAAACGGGGTATGCACCGTTCACATGATTTTTTAGTCGCACCTGCTTTGTCTGTAGAAAAAGCAACGGGTGAAGTACATTTATATCACCATATTAGCCCAAATGGTATGTACCGTGGTAAGCAAATTATTAAGCAAAAAAACGCTGCTATGACTGAATAAATATTAATCGTAATTATTATTAATTATCAACGATTAATATTTCTTTAATATGATTAAAGTCGCTGTAGACTGCATGGGTGGAGACTATGGTCTTAAAACTACAATCCCAGCAGCTAAATTAAGTTTGGAGCGAAATCCAAATTTATACCTACTATTGTTTGGGGACGCTAAACAAATTACCGAACTAACCCAGCAATGGTCTGCCGAATTTACACCGCGTTATGTCGTCGTTCATACTGACGATACCGTCGCTATGGGTGAACCTGCTGCTTTAGCATACCGCAAAAAGCGTAACTCTTCTATGCGTAAAGCCATAGATGCTGTTAAATTACTTGATGCTGATGCTGTTGTTAGTAGCGGTAATACAGGTGCTTTAGTCTTAACCGCTACTTTAGTTTTACGGCCTATTGAAGGCTTGGAAAGACCGGCTATTGCTGCTTATTTGCCTACTAATCAGGCTGAACCTGTACTAATGCTAGACTTAGGTGCTAACTCTGAATGCAATGCCTACCATTTACAACAATTTGCTATTATGGGCAGTGCTTTGGCACAAGCTAATGGTATTAGTAAACCGCGTGTTGGGCTATTAAATATTGGTGAAGAATTAGGGAAAGGCAATAGTGCTTATAAAAATGCCTACGATTTAATTTCTAATACACCCACCCTTCATTTTTACGGTAACGTTGAAGGCACTGACATTTATAAGCGTACCGTTGATGTGGTTGTCTGTGATGGTTTTGTGGGTAACATTGCCTTAAAAACATCGGAAGGACTAGCCAGTATGATTAAAATGATGATTAGTGAGGAGTTTAAACGTTGCTGGTGGACTAAAGTCTTGGCTACTTTAGCTTACCCTGTATTGCATGCCTTTAAAAAACGAATTGATCACCGCCGCTTTAACGGTGCGTTATTACTAGGCTTGAAAGGTGTTGTGGTTAAAAGCCATGGGTCTGCTGATGCCCGTTCATTTTCTTTTGCTATTAACCGTGCTTATGAAGCAGCTCATAGCCGTTTAATTGAACGTTTGCACCATAGCCTTGCTACAATGACTTCACCGTCTACTCTTGAGCCGATTTTAGCGGTAGTAAAACCAATTGTTTCAGCGGCTTAATGCGTAAGCAATCTGATACCAATGCGTTAAATGCACTGAACTTAGCCCCTCAATGGCTGCAAGATAACTTAGCACGAATAGATACACAAACACCGATGATGCAGCAGTATTTGCGTATCAAAGTCAATCACCCACAACACTTACTGTTATACCGTATGGGTGATTTTTACGAGCTTTTTTTTGATGATGCCAAAGAAGCTGCCCGTTTATTAGGAATTACCTTGACAGCTAGAGGTGCTAGTGCCGGCCAGCCCATTCCTATGGCAGGCGTTCCTGTTAATTCAGTAGAGCAGTATTTGGCAAAATTAGTTAAATTAGGCTTAAGCGTTGCTATTTGTGAGCAACTGTCCGACCCAACTTTGGCTAAAGGCCCTGTAGAGCGAGGGGTGGTACGCATCATTACACCAGCGACCATTGTTGAAACTGAACTGATGCCAGAGGACGAGCATATTTGGTTAGCTGCCTTACATATTTACCGTGGAAAAATAGGCCTTGCTTGGTTATGTTGGGCTTCAGGTACGCTGATTATTACTGCGTGTAATGTATCAGAATTACCCAGCTTAATAAGTCGTCGCCGTGTCGCTGAATGGTTATACGCTGATAGTCTAGATATCAATAGTTTATCCACTGTTATTAATATGGGGGCATTACAAGCACAACGCCGTCCAGACTGGCATTTTGATCCTGAAACAGCCCCGACAAGAGTATCAAAAGCTTTAAATGTTCACACTATAGACCCCTATAGTGCAAGTGATATGCCAGCTGCGATTGCCGCAGCAGCAGCAGCATTACAGTATGCGCAAGATATGTACGCGACTCAAAAAAATGCAGTCCAACATTGCCCTGTACGGGGTTTAACCGTTGAACCCATACACAGCGTATTACAACTTGATGAAGTCACTTTGCGTAATTTAGAAATAGTACGCACATTAAAAGGCGACAGCACACCGACTTTAGCTAGCACATTAGACCATTGTCAAACCCGAATGGGTAGCCGTTTATTGCGTGATTGGTTGACTGCACCCACACGCTTAACTGCAATTGCTAATCAACGCAGTATGGCTATTACTGCTTTAGTCAATTACTCTAAACGTGAACAGTTACGCGATGAATTATACCGTTTGCCTGATTTAGAAAGAATTGCGAGCCGTATTGCTTTACAAGCCGTTAAGCCACGTGAATTAGCTGCCTTGCGTTTAAGCTTGATACAAATACCTATATTACAAGCGCATATTAATGCTTTAAATACGCCTTGGTTCATCAACTGCGTTGATTATGATGTAAAAGCGATTCATCAGTTAGCTGATACGCTGAACTGTATTGCTGATGAGCCTGCCACTTTAATTCGTGATGGTGGCGTATTTGCATCAGGCTTTAATGATGAGTTAGATCAATTACGGCATTTGGGTGCGGATATTGCCCCTTTTTTATTGCAAATGGAGACCGTAGAACGCCAACGTACAGGCATTGCCACCTTGCGTGTCGAATACAACAAAGTCCAAGGATTTTATATTGAAGTCAGCCGCGCACAAGCCGAGCATGTGCCTGCACACTACCGCCGTAGACAAACTTTAAAAAATACTGAACGGTTTATTACGCCAGAATTAAAAGCATTTGAAGACCAAGCTTTGTCGGCTAAAGACCGTGCTTTAGCATTAGAAAAGCAACTGTATGATAGCTTATTAATTTCATTACACCCTTATGTTGCCAATATTCAAACCATAGCCAGTACTTTAGCAGGGCTTGATGTATTGGCAGCAGTTGCCCATCATAGTACTGTATACCGCTGGTGTGCTGCCGAATTAAGCGGCGACCCTAAGGCACACATTGATATTGTTGCTGGACGCCACCCTGTACTTGAAGCACGTTTAGAACGTTTTACACCTAACCATTGCGTACTCAATTCTAAAACGCATATGTTGCTGATTACGGGCCCTAATATGGGCGGAAAATCAACTTATATGCGTCAAATTGCTTTAATTGCTTTATTAGCCTGTTGTGGTTTGCATGTACCCGCTCAAGCAGCGCGAATTGGGACTTTAGACCGCATTATGACACGTATAGGGGCTGCTGATGATTTAGCCAGTGGATTGTCTACATTTATGGTGGAAATGACTGAAACCGCTGCTATTTTGCATCAAGCAACGGGTAATACTTTGGTATTAATGGACGAAGTCGGACGCGGTACGAGTACCTTTGACGGTGTAGCACTGGCTGCCAGTATTGCTCAACATTTGGCGACTCAATCGCGGGCTCTAACCTTGTTTTCAACACATTATTTTGAATTAACAGCCCAAGAAAATACACTGATAGGCGTTGATAATATTCATTTTGGTGCATTAGAACACCCGCGTGGTATTACCTTTTTACATACAGTACAAGCAGGTGCTGCTAGCCGTAGTTATGGTTTAGCAGTCGCTAAATTAGCGGGTTTACCACACAGTGTACTAGCCCAGGCACGCATACACTTACAACAATTAGAGACTCAACACGCAAGCCGTGCAGAACAATTAGATTTATTTTTAAACCAAAATGATAATATTAATAATTTAATTAATAACGATTTAATGAGTAATAATTTAGTTAAAAATAATTTAATTAATAATAATTTAATTAATAATGATTTAATTAATAATACAGTGTTAAATAATGTGGCATTATTAAGCAATACCAATACAGCTATTAATGATGCCTTGGCTGCCCTAGACCCTGATGCACTAAGCCCTAAACAAGCTTTAGAGGCATTGTATGCTTTGAAAGCATTGTGTTTATAAAATATTAAAATAAATTAACTAATTACTAATTAACTAATTATGAATACACACACACAAACATTTTATCAAACACCTCTGACTGTTGTTTTAGCAGGTGCAAACGGTGCTATTGGTCAAGCAATTATTAAACAATTACTGCTTATGCCCAACACTGTTCAAGTCTATGCGTTGAGCCGAACACCTTTAAAATATGATTTTTTTGATAAACGGGTCACACATATTGTTTGCGATATTACAAAAAAAGATGACTTAACCCGTTTAAGTACCCAGCTAAATGACGATTCCGCTTGTGTCAATGTTTTATTAAACACGGTGGGATTACTGCATCAACCAGCTACAGACACCACTCATTTACTAAAACCTGAAAAGGCATTGTCACAATTAACCCTTGAATCACTAGAAACTAGCTTTTCAGTCAATGCTTTCGCACCTATTTTATTATTAAAGGCGGTATTGCCCAGTATGCCTAAACAATCTTCTATGTGGATTACTAATTTATCGGCACGTGTTGCTAGTATTACTGATAATCAATTAGGTGGTTGGTATAGCTACCGTGCTGCTAAGGCGGCACAAAATCAGCTATTTAAAACAGTTGCCATTGAACTCAAGCGTACACATACACAAGCCATCTGTTTACAACTACACCCTGGAACGGTTGATTCAGCACTTAGTAAACCGTTTCAAAACGGTGTTATTGAAGGAAAGTTGTTTACACCAGACTATTCAGCTAACTGTTTATTAACGGTTATTGCCAGCAAAACGGCAGAAGATACAGGCAGTTTTTGGGATTGGGATAATCAATCTATTTCGTGGTAATGAATAAAAAAATAGTATAAAAAAACAATTTACTTATTAATTTATTTTATTTATTTTATTTATTTATTTAAGTATTTTATTTAAGTATTTTTTCTAAAGTAGGTAATACCGTTGATAAAATTAATGATTGTGCTGCCGCTGTCGGATGAATGCGGTCTGATTGAAAATAAGTCATATTTTCAGCAAAATCTTTAAAAATAAAAGGCGTAACATTGACACCGTTTGCCTTAGCCAACTGGTCATATAAACCATTAAATGCTTGAGTATAACGGCTACCATAATTGGGTGGAATTTGCATAGGCAACAATATTACCTGTGCATTGGCTTTTTTGCTTACAGATAACAGAGCCTCAAAATTGCTTTTAGTCTGTACTAATGGTAAGCCTCGCAAAGCATCGTTTCCGCCTAACTCAATTATCACAATGGTTGGTTTATATTGTTTAAGCAAAGCGGGTAAGCGTTGAACACCGCCCGCTGTAGTATCACCGCTTAAGCTGGCATTTTGAACGCGGTATTGGGCGTGTATGCGATTATTGCTACGGGCTAATTTTGATGCAAGCAAGGCGACCCAGCCTTGTGATGGCGACAAGCCATAAGCCGATGAAATACTATCACCTAGTATTAAAATCGTTTTAGTACTGTTTGTTATATTTATTGTATTTATTGTATTTATTGTATTTATTGTATTTAAATTAGTATTAGTTAATTGATTATTTTGATTATTTTGATTATTTTGATTACTTTGATTGTTTTGATTATTTTTACTATTTACCGAAGTAAATATAAATATAAACATAAATATAAACACAAACAATAAAACTGACAAAGCTGATACATTCCATTTTGATAATCGCATTTATGTTCCTAATTTAATTTATTTTGATATTTAAAGATACTTAAAAAGCATCTAAATTAAGCGCTAAAGTACTATCTGAACCATTGATAATCGCCTCACACAATGCCCTTGTACGAGGCAAAATATGCTGGGCATAAAATAAACTTGTAATTATTTTTGCAGCCATAAAATCAGCATTATGCGTATCCGTTCCTTGTGGATTTTGCAAAGCAAACAATGCTGCCCGCCCTAATTGCCAAGCCGCCAATACATTACCTACTAATAGAGTGTAAGACACGCTGCCCGCGTAAACTTTTTCAGGTGATAACGTATTGTATTTTAAAATAAAATTTAATGCCGCTTCAAAATCGCCAAGTGAACTATCTAAAGCTTGGGCAATTAATTGTGCATCAAGGCCATAATCCATTAAATCATTTTTAGTATGCCTTATTTGGGTCATAATAGTTTTGGCCATACACCCTTGATCACGCACTGTTTTACGGAATATAAAATCATTGGCTTGAATCGCTGAAGTTCCCTCATAAATGGTCAAAATTTTAGCATCTCGGTAATAGTGTGCAACATCACTGCCCTCAATAAACCCTAAACCACCGTAAACCTGCACTGCTAAACCCGTGACTTCTATACACATTTCAGTACTATATGTTTTAATTAATGGCACAGTAAATTCATAAAATATGTGTGCTTGATGACGTATAGTTGTATCTGAATGGTGATGCGATTTATCATATTCAGCCCCTGAATACAGTGCCATGGCACGACACCCTTCAATTAAAGCCCGCATTGTCATTAACATACGGCGTACATCAGGGTGATGAATAATACTAGCTTCTACAGATGATTCACCGACAGCCCGACCTTGAACACGGCTTTTAGCATAATCAACGGCTGATTGATACGCTCTTTGTGCCAATGCAATCCCTTGAATACCGACTGCATAACGTGCACTGTTCATCATAATGAACATATATTCTAAGCCGCAATGTTCTTGGCCTACTAAATAAGCGATAGCCCCTTTTCCCACTTGTCCTTGATTATCACCAAATATTAGTGTTGCCGTTGGACTGGCTTTAATACCTAGCTTATGTTCTAAGCCTATACAAAATACATCATTACGTTTACCTAATAAGTGCAAATCGCCTACCCCATTGACTGTATCTTGATGAATTAAATATTTTGGCACGATAAATAAACTAATCCCTTTAACGCCTTCTGGGGCATTGGGTGTTCTGGCCAATACTAAATGAATAATATTTTCAGCCATATCGTGTTCACCATAGGTGATGTATATTTTTTGTCCATAAAGACGATAATTGTTGTCTTCATCTGCCTGTGGAATCGCTTGCGTGCGTATCGCTGATAAATCGCTTCCTGCTTGCGATTCAGTTAAATTCATTGTCCCAGTCCATTGACCCAATACTAATTTGGGCAAATAAATACTTTTTTGCACATCGCTGCCCGCGATTAATAAAGCTTCAATCGCCCCATCTGTCAGTAAAGGACACAAAGCAAAACTTAAATTAGCAGCGTTAAGTATCTCGGCACATGCAGCAGCCATTAACTTAGGTAAGCCTTGACCGCCATATTGAATGGGGTGTTGTAAACCTTGCCAACCTGATTCAGAAAATTGTTTGAATGCAGCTGCAAAACCTTCGGTTGTTTTAACTGTTTTATCAGTATTATTAAACTGACTTGGATATTTGTCGCCTAAGGTATTTAAAGGTGCAGTTATTTGCTCATTAAATTTAGCACACGCTTCTAATATAACCTGTGCAGTATCGTAATCTGCATCGGTAAGTGTATCTACTTTAGACAATGGGTTAATATTGCCAATGACTTGAATATTAAATAATAAGTCTTGAAGCGGTGCGCGAAAGTTCATAATGACATTCCATTAAAATAAGGTTTTATGAATATTAAATAGTATCTAATAACATAGACTTCTTTCAACTATTAAAAATATATTTAGTCTATTTATTAAGCTTTAAAACTTAAAGTTTGAATCAAGATTTTCAGAATTTAAGGATTTTAAAGATTTCAAATCCTGTTTTATCCTTTAATCTTAAAAATCCTGATTCTAAGCATTATTTATA
>JBDLSY010000123.1:0-3047 GCA_039805985.1 Pseudomonadota bacterium
CAAAACAAACAAACGCAAACGATAAAACATTTGCACTAGCAGCGTAAGCTGCCAGCGCCACACCAGCGATTCTTTAAGCTGGGTAGGGAAACTTACTGTGGTGTCATTTTATAAGAATCGCATTGTGTTGGTTAACTTAACACAACGCTAAATTTAAGGTTAATCGCTGGTCATAATAGCCCGTTTACAGGCGATTTGATTGGTTAAAACAAATTTGTAAAACACGTACGTAGAGCAACTTGGATAGGGCTTGCGGACGGGGGTTCAATTCCCCCCGCCTCCACCAAAATTTAGTATTAGTGACACCTTAATATTAGACAGTTTCGCTGGTTTGTGGATTTAACTTCTCCACGGTGTGTAGCTTGTTTAAGGCTGATAAATAAGCCTTTGCACTGGCGACTACAATATCAGGGTCTGCACCCACTCCATTCACAATACGGCCACCTTTAGTCAATCGTACAGTGACCTCCGCCTGACTTTCAGTATTACCGCTGATAGCATTTACACTGTAAAGCACCATCTCTGCCCCACTATTGATATGCGACTCAATCGCTTTTAAGCTGGCATCTACAGGGCCATTGCCTGTACTACTGGCAAGATGCTCTATCTCTCCTTTAGAAAAAATAATACTGGCTTGTGGCTGCTCACCTGTTTCAGATTTTTGTGACAACGAAATAAAACGATAGTACTCTTGATAGTCAGCACTGCCTTGTTGATACGTATGACTATTTAATTCATCACTAACTAAAGCGATAATGTCTTCATCATAAATTTCACTTTTTCTATCCGCTAAATCTTTAAAGCGTAAAAAAGCTTCATTTGCAGCTTGTTCACTGATTAAGTCTAAACCTAAATCATGTAAGCGTTGTTTGAAAGCATTTCGTCCACTTAATTTACCCAATACGATTCTATTGCTATTCCAGCCAACGTCTTCAGCCCGCATAATCTCATACGTTTCACGGTTTTTAAGTACACCATCTTGATGTATACCGCTGGTATGGGCAAATGCATTCGCTCCAACTACTGCCTTATTGGGCTGCACCACAAAGCCAGTTGTTTGACTCACCATGCGACTGGCAGGCACAATTTGTGTCGCATCAATTCTTAATGCTAAATTAAAATAATCTTTACGTGTACGAACAGCCATGACGACTTCTTCTAAGCTACAATTACCTGCACGCTCACCTAAACCATTAACCGTACATTCAATTTGTCTTGCTCCACCTATTTTTACGGCTGCTAAACTATTTGCCACCGCCATACCTAGATCATTATGGCAATGTGCACTCCAAACGACTTTATCGCTATTAGGAATACGCTCACGAAGCATTTTAAAAAACTGCCCGTATAATTCTGGCACTGCATAGCCCACAGTATCGGGGACATTAATAGTAGTCGCCCCTTCGGTAATCACCGCTTCTAATACACGGCATAAAAAGTCAGGGTCACTGCGATAGCCATCTTCAGGACTAAACTCAATATTGTCTGTGTATTGACGAGCAAGACGAACCGACTGTATAGCCTGTGCTAATACTTGATCTGGACTCATACGTAATTTATGCTCCATGTGCAAAGCACTGGTGGCAATAAAAGTATGGATACGCGCCGATTCAGCCCCTTTTAGTGCATTTCCTGCCTGAATAATATCTTTTTCATTGGCACGGGCTAAACTACAGACTGTTGATTCTTTAATTGTATTAGCGATTAATTGTACCGCTTCAAAATCACCTTTACTACTGGCAGCAAAGCCTGCTTCAATGACATCTACACGTAATTTTTCAAGTTGCTTGGCGATTCGTAGTTTTTCATCGCGAGTCATAGATGCACCAGGGCTTTGCTCACCATCACGTAAAGTAGTGTCAAAAATAATTAAGTTATCAGTAAAATCAGGTGAAATAAGTAAATTATCTGACAAATTGCTTTGAATTAAACTCATGGTCATTTCCTTGTAAAAAATTCAATATAAGTAAATATTATAAATAAGTAATATAAATTAATAATATAAATAATATAAATAATATAAGTAATATAAATAATATAAGTAATATAAATAAATAAAAATAGGTAATTTAATTGAAGACACCTCAAGTTAATTAGGTGAAATCAAATAAATAGCAATCAAAGAGAAAATATATGTACGTACTGGGTTATCCCAGTAGCAAGAGAATAGATGGTGTTAGCGCAAAATGGGCTAAAGCGAAGCGGTTAGTACGTGTCATCAACGTGTTTATATTTATTATTAAACTATCGCTACGCTGGCTTGATTAAGACAGAAATCAAGCCATAGCTAATCGAGTGGTCATCGTAAAAATTTTACCTCAAAAGGTAAAATCAAATATTAACATAACATAGTGTGAAATTACTTCTTAGGCAGTCACTTATTTTAAAATCACTTAAAATTAATTTGTAGCATTTTTGCGTGGAACCCACAACACGTCGCCAACAGCATCAGTTCCTTCCACTCGATTTAACACTCTGGCTAAAACAAATAATAAATCTGACAAACGGTTTAAATACAAGCGTGCCGTATCTGCCAACTGCGAATCAGATTCATTGCTTAGTGTAACCACAGAACGTTCAGCACGACGCGCAACTGTACGGCACACATGTGCTTGTGCTGCTGCTGACGAACCACCTGGTAAAATAAACTCGGCCAATCTAGGTAACTGGGCATTATATGTCGCTAATGCCGTTTCTAAGCGTGTAATATAACACGTAGTCATCATCGTATACCCTGGAATACACAGTTCACTACCCATATCAAATAAATCATTTTGAATATTACCTAATAACTCGTCTATTAAAACGGGGATATCTGGTATACCTATTGCCCTTAAAATACTAATGTGAGAGTTCAGTTCATCTACATCACCCATAGCATGAACACGAATAGTATCTTTACGGACACGAGTACCATCGCCTAAACCCGTTGTACCATCATCACCTGTGCGAGTCATAATATTAGATAATCGATTTCCCATATTATTTTCCTTTTTTTGGTTAATATTTTCTTAAAATTACTAATATTTTCTTAATACTTATTAAGT
>JBDLSY010000124.1:0-6719 GCA_039805985.1 Pseudomonadota bacterium
GTGTCCCCGTACTGGCTAATGTCGCAGCAATTTTGCGACCAATGTGACCTGATTTACCCATACCACTAACCACTACCCGACCAGTACAAGCCAATAACAAATGCACGGCTTGAACCATACTGTCGTTAATATGGGGCAGTAGCTCTAAAATACCATACGCTTCTACTGTCAAAGTATTTCGTGCGGTGTTAATAATGATGTCAGTAGAAGCAGCGAAGGGCAGTGTAGTCATACAAGTATAAATATTTTATTTTGTAGCAAAAGTAATGACATGGTTGATAGTTAACTCAATACCAATATATTCATCAATATCATGGTTATGATAACTAGGTATTAAAGACAATACTGTTTGCTTAGAAGGTAGCTCTAGGGAATATAAAAAATACGCACCTCTAAAAAATTTAGCGACTATTTTAGCTTTTAACGGACTATTTTGGTTATATTGAATGTCATCGGGACGAATGAGTAAATCAATTTGATGTCCGATAAAATGGGTATTCATTATGGGGTGTGTAATAACGCCTAACTCGCATTCAATTTGTTGCGTGGTTAATATTTTTGCAGGCAACAATACGCCTTCACCAATAAAATTAGCTACGTAACGGTTGATTGGTTCGTGATACAAATCATACGGCGTTCCCCATTGGCAAATTTTTCCATCAGACATCACGCCTATTTTATCGGCAACTGCAAAGGCTTCGTATTGATCATGAGTGACTAAAATAGCCGTTGTGCATGTTTGTTTTAAAATAGCTCTGACCTCTTGACCTAACCGTTCACGCAACTCAACATCTAAATTAGAAAAAGGTTCATCTAATAGCAATAATTGCGGTTGTGGTGCTAAAGCCCTTGCTAAAGCGACTCGTTGCTGTTGTCCACCTGATAATTCATGAATATAGCGTTTGCCTAAAGTATTTAAGCCTACTAAATTTAACATCACCTCAACGCGATCGATTTGCTCGGCAGTAGATTGTTTTTTTATTTTAAGGCCGAAGGCAATATTATCTGCAACGGTTAAATGCGGAAACAAAGCATAGTCTTGAAATACCATACCAATACCCCGTTTTTGCGGCGGAATATTGATTTGGGTATTTGAAATTAATTGTTGATTGAGGGTGATTGCACCCGCAGACACAGGTTCAAAGCCAGCAATTGAGCGTAGTACAGTGGTTTTCCCGCAGCCTGATGCACCGAGTAAACACACAATATCGCCTGAATTGACTGAAAATGAAAGTGTATTAACCACTTGTCGCTTACCAAAATTAATCTCAATATTGTCTACTATTAATAAAGGCGAAGGAGGGCAG
The DNA here is from genome assembly GCA_039805985.1 of Pseudomonadota bacterium. GTDB lineage: Bacteria > Pseudomonadota > Gammaproteobacteria > Burkholderiales > Burkholderiaceae_C > JBDLSY01. Next base: position 1,308 of record JBDLSY010000124.1, read on the forward strand.
TTAGTAGAAGTGATAGGATTTATAGACGTTGTAACGGTGTGAGATATATTCATTGACTAATAATGCTCAATTAAAAATAACAAATAAAAATAACAAATAAAAATAAGTAAATAAAATAAATAAAATAAGTAAGTAAATAAAAATCAATAAATAAAAATCAATAAAAAATCAATACATAATACATTAATACATCATTAATAGATCATTAATACATCATTAATACATCATTAATACATTTTTCAATAAGTTGTTTTTTCTGAATTAATGACCAAAATAATGACAGGTATTAAACCCGTTAAAACAATCATTAAGCTAGGCAATGCCGCGTTTTGCCACATACCTTCTGATGTGAGTTCAAATACACGTACAGCTAAAGTATTCCACCCAAAAGGGTGCGTCATTAAGGTGATGGGCATTTCTTTCATAGTGTCTACAAAACACATTAATACCGCTGTTAATATACCACCGCGCAACAAAGGTGTGTACAAACGAATAATCATTTGTAGTTGATTTAATCCTAACGAGCGGGCAGCATTCTCTTGATTAGGGCTGATTCGTTGCATAGCACTGTCAATTGGTTGAAAAGCTACAGCCATAAATCGAGTGACCAATGCTAACAGCATCACTGCAATAGAGCCTTTCAAAACTTGATAGCCCGTAAAACCTAAAGCATGGGTTATTGGAATTAATACATTGTCTAACCAAGCAATAGGTACAAAAATACCGATAGCCAATACTGAACCCGGTACGGCATAGCCTAACGTAGCCATACGAATTAACCAGCGAGTACTTTTTTGATTAAAACGGCGTTGAATAAACACTAAAATCAGTGCTAAAGTAGCAACAATAAGTGCAGCTAACAGTGAAATAGTCACAGAGCGAATAATTAAACCGATATATCTATTATCAAAATCTTCGTACCACACCGTGGCAGTCCAGATGATTAATTGCACGACTGGGGCAATAAATGAAACAATTAATACTAAGCTACACAAACCCGTGGCTAAATAACGATGCCAACCCTGTAGCTGAATGCGGTCAGTCGCTATGATTCGCCCTTGATATTGTTTAGTACCGCGTCCCCATTGCTCTAAAGACATTAATATAAAAATGAACATCACTAAAATAGAAGCCAGTTGCAAAGCTGCAGGTAAATTAAATAGCGAAAACCATGATTTATAAATAGCCGTAGTAAATGTATCAAAGTTAAACATAGACACCGTTCCAAAATCAGCCAATGTTTCCATTAATGCTAAAGTCAAGCCCGCAATTAACCAAGGTCTAGCCATGGGTAATGCAACTTTCCAAAAGCCTTGTTGCCGTGATAAACCCAGCATCTGTGCCGCTTCTAAAGCGTGTTTGCCTTGGGTTAAAAATGCATTGCGTGCTAATAAATAAACATAAGGATAAAATGATAAACTCAGTACTAACAATACGCCGCCTGTCGATCTAATTCTAGGGAAGCCATTAAAATGCCCCATCAACCCACGCAATGTAGTTTGAATAGGGCCTGTAAAATCGAGCAAACCTATTTGTACAAAAGCCAATACATAAGCTGGCATTGCCAAAGGTAAAACTAAGCTCCAGCTAAAAAACTTACGGCCAGGAAACTCACAAACCGACGTAAACCACGCTAGAGGTACACCCAATGCTAATACGCCTACGCTTACGCCCAGTATCAGTGTGAGGGTATTTTTTAGTACATCAGGTAGTACATATTCACTTAAATGTGCCCAAACGTCAGTTTGAGGCGACAAAAAAGCACTCAGTACCACACCCAATGGAATAAGCGTTAATAAAGCAATCGGGGCAACATACAATGCACCGCGCAGTGGCAAATAGCGCATGCTTTATTTATAGCCTGCACGGTCCATTAATCTAACGGCTGAAGTTTGTAATTCGCCTGCTTTACTCATGTTAATTAAGTTTTGTTTAAAAGGCCCCCAATTATTGACTAGGCTATTTGCTTTGATTTTTGGATTAGCAGGGTATTCTAAGTCTTTATCAGCATAAATACTTTGTGCTTTATCAGACGACAGCCATTCAATGAGTTTAATCGCACCCGACTCATTTTTAGCATAACGCGTCACGCCCGCACCCGATACATTGACATGAACACCATTGGTTTTTTGATTAGCCCAAAACAATTTAGCGTTGTAGGTTGCTTGCTGCTCGGGAGATAGTTTATTTAATACACGGCCTAAGTAATAAGTGTTCACAATACCTACGGCACATTGGCCTGCAGCAACCGCTTCAATTAACTGGGTATCATCAGGAAATACATCGGTTGCTAAATTATTAACCCAGCCTTTAATTATATTTTCGGTTTTAGGTTCACCGTATTGTGCAATCATCATAGCCACCAATGATTGGTTATATACTTTTTTACTGGTACGAAGGCATAACTTGCCTTTAAAGTCAGAGTCTGCTAATTTTTCATAAGTAGATAGTTGTTCTACTTTAATCAAATTAGGGTTATAAACCATAGTTCGGGCGCGTATTGATAAACCAAACCATTGTTGTTTAGGGTCGCGTAAGTGAGCGGGAATGTTATTTTTTAAGGTTTTTGAGTTGATGGTTTTTAATAAACCTAGTGACGAAGCCTGCCATAAGTTGCCTGCATCAACAGTAATTAACACATCAGCAGGTGTATTAGTACTTTCAGCTTGTAAACGAGCCAACAAAGGACCTTCTTTGTCTGTAAGCATTTTGATTTCTACACCCGTTTCTGCTGTGTATTGATCAAATAAAGGTTTAATTAACTGTTCATTACGGGCAGAGTAGACGGTTACAGTTTCAGCCAATGACATGGTTGTTAGAGTAGATAAAGCCAGTGCTAATACAGAGCGGGAAAGTAAGTTTTTGTACATAAGTTTCTCAAAAATGTGTTAAAAAATTAAAAAATTAAAAAATTAAAATTAAAAAGTAAAAAATAAAAGATGAGGTAAAAAGGTGAGGTAAAAAAACAATACCAGTGTAATTTAGTCAAGTTTTATTAAAACGATTTTACTATACTTAGTACACTTTAATTTACTTTAAAACAAGGAACTTATAAATTTACAATTTTAAATAGCTGCCAGCGTCAATAATTCGGCTAGTCCTATATACGCTTGCGGCGTTAATTGCATTAGACGGATTTTTTCATCGTTTGGTAAATTTAATTGTGTAACAAATGCTTGTAATGAGGCTTGATTAATACCTTCTTTACCGCGTGTTAAAGCTTTCAGTTGTTCGTAAGGGTTAGGCAAATCGTGCACACGCATCACTGTTTGAATTGCTTCTGCTAATACTTCCCAGCTGTTATTTAAATCTTCGTTTAAACGGCTTGTATTTATTTCTAATTTATTAAGTCCTTTTAAGGTGCTGTCATAGGCCAATAAGCTATAACCTAAACCTACGCCCATATTTCTTAGGACTGTACTGTCGGTTAAATCACGTTGCCATCTAGAGATAGGCAATTTTTCTGCCATGTGACGTAGCACTGCATTGGCTAAGCCTAAGTTGCCTTCAGCATTTTCAAAATCTATTGGATTCACTTTATGGGGCATAGTTGATGAACCAATTTCACCCTCTTTTAATTTTTGCTTGAAGTAGCCCACACTGATATAACCCCAAATATCACGGTTAAAATCAATCAAAATAGTATTAATTCGTGCTACAGCATCAAACAAGCGTGCCATATAGTCGTGCGGCTCTATTTGAATCGTCATTGGGTTAAAAGTTAAACCTAAGTGTTCAACAACTGATTGACTAAATCGTGGCCAATTTATATTTGGATACGCAATAGTGTGGGCATTGTAATTGCCGACTGCCCCATTCATTTTCGCCAATAGTTCAACGGCATTAATGTCCAATTGAGCTGATTTTAGACGCACTAATACATTAGCTATTTCTTTGCCTACTGTCGTTGGACTGGCGGTTTGTCCGTGAGTACGCGACAACATAGCTTGTCCTGCAAATAACCGTGCCATACTACTTAATTGTTGAATAATGGCAGTTAAGGATTGATTAATGACTTGACGGCCGCCTTGTAGCATTAATGCGTGTGATGTGTTATTAATATCTTCTGATGTACAAGCAAAATGTATAAATTCAGCTGCGTGTGCAGCGTGTATTAAACAGTTTTCAGGTTTTTTTAAAATCGCTTTTAGCCAATATTCTACGGCTTTGACATCATGGTTTGTCGTTGTTTCAATTGTTTTAATGGCTTGGGCATCCTCTAAATTAAAAGTAGTTACTATTTTATTTAAAGTATCTCGTTCAAGTTGGGGTAGGCTAGAAAATTGCGGCAAACCAGCATCTGACAAAGCAATAAACCAAGCTATCTCAACTTGAACACGGCAACGCAATAAAGCGGCTTCAGAAAACCATTCGCATAATAGTGATGTTTTGCTGGCATAACGCCCATCTAATGGGCTTAAAGCAGACAATGAATTTAAAGATGAAGACATTACAAAAGACATAAAAATAGACCCAAAATAAAATTATAAAATTATAGAATTATAGAATTACAAAATTCAAAAGCACTAAAAATAGATAGCGAACGACAATATAAAAATACTAAAAATACTAAATACTAAAAATATTAAAAATAATAAATTAAGCAAACCTATAGTCTATATTTTAAATCGCTGGTTTATATAACTGCTTTTAAATGTTAAAAGTGTTGAATAAATGCACATATTTTATGGTGTATTGTATGATGTGGTGTATTTCATTAAAAAGCACCAAACATCTTATGTTGTACTTTTACAACTATATTGGTGTGTACAAAATTTTTATCAATCGTCATAGACTTTAATTATCTAGCTTACTGATAAAATAAGCAATCTTGTACGCTAATTTATACGCTATTTTGCACACCTGCTTAACTTTAAGAAAACTATGGCTTTACGATTAATTGGTTCTACTACTAGCCCCTATACGCGAAAAGTCCGTATTGTGATGGCTGAAAAAAAAATTGAATGTCATTTTGAAATTGAAAATGTGTGGGATTCACAGGTAGCTATTAGTCGCCATAACCCCTTAGGGAAAGTTCCTTGCATGGTCATGGAAGATGATACTGCTGTGTATGATAGCCGTGTCATTGTTGAGTACTTGGACACACTGACACCTGTCAGTAAGCTTATCCCGTCAGCAGGTAAAGAGCGTGTAGTCGTTCGCACGTGGGAAGCGTTAGCCGATGGTTTGTCCGACGCCGCAATTGCGGCACGTTTAGAGCAAACTTGGGCGGGTCGAACTGACGAGCAACGCTGTCAAGCGTGGGTAACGCGACACTTGGTTAAAATACAAAACGCACTACGCACAATGAGTGATAGTTTAGGCGAAAAATCATGGTGTTTCGGCAACAGTTACACTTTGGCTGATATTAGTGTGTGTGTTGCACTGGCTTATTTAGACTTGCGTTTTCCA
>JBDLSY010000125.1:0-5245 GCA_039805985.1 Pseudomonadota bacterium
GCCGTATTACTAATAACAAAGGTTTTATCGGCTTGTTTTTTATACAGCGGGTTGCTTTCATCTTGCTTGGTTTCGTCAAACGTCTGAAAGTTTAATTGATACAAACTTTGGTTAAATGAGGGCATTACAACAATATCATCACGGTCAATGCCTAAAAATTCTTCAATAAAATAATAATGTGGCGTGGCAGAGACCAGCAAAGTATTGGCTAGATGTTCACGTTGTTTTTTACAGGCAATTAATTCAGCAAACAATATATTAAACGCAGGCATATTGACATATTCGTGAAACTCATCAAACACAATATGTACATTTAAAAAATCAATCAGCGCATCTGCTTTAGTGTGGGAAATAATGGCACTAAAAATTTGGTCAATGGTTGTGATAACAACATCACCTTGAAACAGCTGTTGTTCAACAGTTGATTGTCCCCATTGATTGGTAAATTTATATTCGCCTGTGTTGATTTCAATGTTTGCATTGGGTAAATATTGGTCGGTAATTAATTCTAAGAATAAACCTTGACAGACTTGAACCCTTGGACATACCCAAATAATTTGCTGGGCATTTTTAAGTTTTGCCCACTCTAAAGCGATTTTGGTTTTACCACAGCCTGCCGCACCTGCTAACACAGCAATATTAGGCAATTCCGCTAATTGGTGGGCTACTTCGGATTGTTTTGTACTGCGTTCACCTGCTGGAAATGAAGTAAGGCATTGTTCTATATGCGCTGTTAATGTAGATTCTTTATATAAAACTGGCTCAACCAATTGTTGTAAGGTTTTATTTTTAATGTGTGTATGTAATTCATCTGCACTCAAAGCAGAAATTAAACGGTCTGCGGTAATGACGCAAGAACGCATAATATTGTTGTGGGCATTTAATGAAATATCGGATTTATATTTATCTATATTATCTGTTGCTTTATACGTTTTGTATTTAGGAAGCTTAGTATCGCTCAATGTTGATACATCATCGGTATCAATCGCTGCTGCAAAGCATAATCCCAATTTTGAGCTGTCTATTTCTCTATATTTTTTATCAATACTACACACCTGATCAAGGTATTTACAGGATTTTTCAAATAGTTCTTTAATTTGTTCTGGCTTTAAATTATCAGAAAGTTTTGAATACACGTCACCATAGGTTTCAATGTCTTTGCCTTTACGCAAAGGTTTGGCATGATGCCAAAATACAACGTGTTTTACCGACGCTTTAATGTCATTATTCAGGACGGATTTTAATGTTTTGTTGTCAAGTAACTGATAAAGCATCGCCGATATTTCATTGTGCCGTGGGTGTTTATCAAAACTAAATTTTCCATCATCAATGTGTTGTCCATCTTCAGCAACAAAGTTTTGTTTTTTAGGATTGGTCACCCAAGATTGAAAGTGTGGGTCAATTTTCCCAATGTCATGCAAACAGCCAGCAACAAAGGTGGCATTAGCCTGTGTTGTACGATTAAAGATTAATTTTTTATGCAGTTGTTCTGCGACGTAACCCACTGCAAATAAATGTTCGGATAATGATTGTAAATGTGTATTGGCATACATAAAGCCATAGATTGGTTTAGTGCTTGACGTGTTCATAAAAGCTTTTTGCCTTTTTGTTAATTAAAGTTGTTTTCTTTACTGCTTAAATTTTCTAGTAAATTAACTAGTTGTACAATACTTTTGGTTAAAAAAGTTAATTTTTATAACTGACATTAAATACTATTCCAAATTATTTTTCATGAAAAACACACATACCTTTATTACTTCTACCGTATTAGCCAGTTTAGTATTTGCTGTACCTGCCTGGTCAAAGCCCCAGCCGATTGTTAAAAAAAGTGCTATTTCTAAAAAACAGACCAAGGCCACTAAAAAAGCCAAGCCAATCAAAAAAATAATACCTATTGTGCCAACATTGGTTGAGCAAGATCAAGATATTCAGCAAATATCCCGCTGGGTTGTTTCAGGGCAATACAATTGCTTTGGACAAAAAACAATTACACTCACCCCCCGTATAGATTATCCAGGTTATGTTGATGTACAGCAAAATGGTAAAACACACCTGTTTTTAGCGGTTACCTCAAATACTGGGGCAGTGCGTTTAGAAAATAAAGCAGCTAATTTATTTTGGTTACAATTGCCTGTTAAAAGTATGTTGTTTAATAGCCAAACAGGTAGCCGTGTTTTAGATGATTGTCAGCCTGAAACGTTGCCGTCTATACTAGATGTACCTGCAACTGCTTTAAAATCAAAGGCATCGCTGCTTATTACCGATACGCCAATATTACCTATAAACACGCCTACTGATGTTGCACCTCCCCTGTTGTAACATCTCGATCTAAAATAATAAAAACGATAGCTGCTGTTAAAATAGCCTCTTAAAAGTTACTGACACTACTGTACTGATAGTACTGATAGTACTGGTTACTAATCGCTTAATCGCTTAATTAATCGCTTAATTTGTATAAGGATTTAAATTTATGATGTTGCATACTTACCGTACCCATGTTGCCGAACGTGCTGTTTTAGGTATTCCGCCTTTGCCTTTAACGGCTCAACAAACGGCTGATGTCATTGAGTTGCTTAAAAATCCCCCTGCTGGTGAATCTGATTTTTTAGTAGATTTACTATCGTACCGCGTACCCGCAGGCGTAGACAATGCAGCTAAAGTCAAAGCCTCTTATTTAGCCGCTGTGGCTTTAGGCACAGAAGTATGTGCGTCAATTAGCCGTGAAATGGCGACTCAACTACTAGGTACGATGTTGGGCGGGTATAACATTAGTCCTTTAGTTCAGTTATTAGATGATGTACAAGTGGGCAGTATTGCAGCCGATGCTTTAAAGAAAACTTTATTGATGTTTGACCAGTTTTACGATGTAGTAGAAAAAGCCAAGAAAGGCTGGCCAGTAGGCAAAGAAAATGCCCAAGCTGTTTTACAAAGCTGGGCTGATGCCGAATGGTTTACTAGCCGCCCTGAAGTACCGCACAGTATTCCTTTGATTGTATTTAAAGTCACTGGTGAAACCAATACTGATGATTTATCGCCTGCACCTGATGCATGGACTCGTCCAGATATTCCTTTGCACGCCTTGGCAATGCTTAAAAATAAGCGTGAGGGGATTATGCCTGAAATAGACGGTCAGCGTGGGCCGATTCAATTTATTAATGAGTTGCATGCCAAAGCACAAGCATCAGGTGCCGTCGTTGCCTATGTAGGTGATGTTGTGGGTACGGGTTCAAGCCGTAAATCAGCGACTAATAGTGTATTGTGGTTTACGGGACAAAATATCCCGTTTATTCCCAATAAAAAATTTGGTGGCGTTTGTTTAGGCAATAAAATAGCCCCTATTTTTTATAACACAATGGAAGATGCAGGTGCATTGCCCATTGAGCTAGATGTATCCAACATGGCGATGGGTGATTTAATTGAGTTGCGTCCTTATGAAGGTAAGGCTTATAAAGAAGGTCAGGTTATTGCCGAATTTAGCTTAAAAAGTGATGTGTTATACGATGAGGTACGGGCAGGTGGACGAATCCCGTTAATTATTGGCCGTGGTTTAACTGCCAAAGCCCGTATTGCTTTAGAGTTGCCTGTGAGTACTTTGTTCCGTCTACCTGATGTGCCTAAAGCGACAGGTAAAGGCTTTACTTTGGCACAAAAAATGGTAGGACGAGCGTGCGGTTTGCCAGAAGTTAATGGTATACAACAAGGTATGTTGCCAGGTACGTATTGTGAGCCAGCGATGACTTCAGTCGGTTCACAAGATACGACTGGGCCGATGACGCGTGATGAGTTAAAAGATTTAGCGTGTTTAGGGTTTTCAGCTGATTTAGTGATGCAGTCATTTTGCCATACTTCGGCTTATCCAAAGCCCGTTGATGTTAAGACTCACCATGAGTTGCCTGAATTTATGAGTACACGTGGTGGTATTAGTTTGCGTCCAGGTGATGGCATTATTCACAGTTGGTTAAATCGTATGTTGTTGCCAGATACGGTAGGTACAGGCGGCGATAGCCATACGCGTTTTCCGATTGGGATTAGTTTTCCAGCAGGTTCAGGTTTAGTCGCATTTGCTGCGGCAACAGGGGTTATGCCATTAGACATGCCTGAATCAGTCTTGGTACGTTTTAAAGGCGTGATGCAATCAGGGGTCACTTTGCGTGATTTAGTCCATGCGATTCCGCTGTATGCGATTAAAGCAGGGTATTTAACGGTTGCTAAACAAGGTAAAGTGAATGTTTTTTCTGGACGCATTTTAGAAATTGAAGGTTTACCTGATTTAAAAATTGAACAAGCTTTCGAGTTAGCTGATGCTTCAGCCGAACGCAGTGCTGCTGGGTGTACTGTGGCTTTGAATACTGCCCCGATTGAGGAGTATTTAAAATCAAATATTGTTTTATTAAAAAGTATGGTTGCTAATGGGTATGCTGATTCCCGTACTATTATGCGTCGCGTAAAAGAAATGCAAGATTGGTTGTCTGCACCGAGTTTATTAAAAGCCGATGCCGATGCACAATATGCTGCTGTGATTGAAATTGATTTGGTTGAAATTACCGAGCCGATTGTGTGTTGTCCAAATGACCCTGATGATGCTAAAACTTTATCAGAAGTCGCTAATGCAGTAATTGATGAGGTGTTTATTGGTAGTTGTATGACAAATATTGGGCATTTTCGTGCAGCCAGTAAATTATTAGAAGGCAAGCGGGATATGCCTGCTAAATTATGGATTGCACCCCCGACTAAAATGGATGCGGCACAGTTGTCTGATGAGGGGCATTATGGCGTGTTTGGTACGGCTGGGGCAAGGGTAGAGATGCCAGGGTGTAGTTTGTGTATGGGCAATCAAGCACAAGTTAAAGAAGGGGCAACGGTTATGTCTACGTCTACACGAAATTTTCCGAACCGTTTAGGTAAAAATGCCAATGTCTATTTAGGCAGTGCAGAATTAGCTGCTATTTGTGCAAAATTGGGGCGTATTCCGACTAAAACAGAGTATTTAACTGATATGGGTGTTGTCAATGCTCAAGGCACACATATTTATCAGTATATGAATTTTAATGAAATGCCAGAATTTAATTCACAGGCAGACAGTGTCAAATCTTAAACTTAAAAAGTCTTAAATTTAAAAAATATAAATCATATTGAATGTAACATTGTTGCTAACCAATCCTCATCAACAATGTTTACATTCAATGATTGGGCTTTTTCTAATTTACTGCCAGCAGCTTCGCCAGCCAATAAAAAATCAGTATTT
>JBDLSY010000126.1:0-6242 GCA_039805985.1 Pseudomonadota bacterium
AAACTTTAAAAAACCTGTTTAAAGCGAATTCAAATGATTTAAATAGTTTAAAAACAGGTGAGTGTTTGACTATAAAAGACCAAAAACCAGTTGTGATTAAAGCCTTTTAAAATAATTAAATAAACTATAAAGCCCCCATACAGCATTACACTTTATGGGGTTTTTTATTAAGCGATTAGCCGTATTTTTTTAAGCTAAAATCAAAGATATTTTTACAGAACAATTTAAAGCATCATCATTAAAAATAACTAAAATAATCCAATGACAAACACGGCCATCATTTGGTTTAAAACCGATTTAAGATTAAGCGACAATGAAACATTGATTAAAGCATTGGCAAGCCATCAATCAATTGTGCCTGTATATTGTTTTGATGAAGCACACTTTAAAGAAACCGTATTTGGATTTAAAAAAACGGGGTCGTATAAAGCACAATTTTTATTGGAATCTGTAGAGGATTTAAAATTAAATTTGCAACGGTTAGGGTCAGATTTACTGATTGTGTATGGCAAGCCTGAAATAGAACTGCCTAAACTTGCAAAAAATTACCACGCGCAAGCGGTGTTTGCCAAAGCAGAAACGGCGTATGAAGAAATAAACACTGAACGCCAAGTACAACACGCCTTATTAAAACAGGGCTGCATGTTAAACACCTACCACACTCATACCCTGTATCACCCACAAGATTTGCCTTTTGAAATTGCAAATATGCCTGATGTATTTACACAGTTTAGACAAATCATTGAAAAAAAATGCACTATACGCAGTGTCTTTAAGCTGCCTTTATCTATTCATTCACCGATATTACCCAAGTCTGATTTACCTACATTAGAAAGTCTTGGGCTTTCAAAACAGGCTATAGATACAAGGGCAGTGCTACCCTTTAAAGGCGGTGAAACCGCAGCGATGAACCGATTAAAACACTATTTTTTTGAAACACAGAGTTTATCAAGTTATAAATTAACCCGCAATGGTTTAATCGGGGCAAATTATTCGTCTAAATTTTCGCCTTGGCTGGCTTTGGGGTGTTTATCAGCAAGGACTATTTTTGAGCAAATTAAACAGTACGAAAGTATTTATACGGCGAATGACTCTACCTATTGGTTGCAGTTTGAATTACTATGGCGAGATTTTTTTCAGTTTGTGTTTGTAAAGTATCCAACGCAATTGTTTCAAATAACGGGGATTCATCAAGAGACTTATACTCAATCAGTTAAACCGATTATTGCCAATAAAACCAATAAATTTGTATTACAAAGCCTGCAAGATTGGATCAATGGTAATACGCCGAACGCATTTATCAATGCCAATATGCGTGAGTTAAACGCCACAGGTTTTATGAGTAACCGAGGCAGGCAAAACGTGGCTAGTTATCTTTGTCATCATTTAAAGCTAGACTGGCGATGGGGTGCGGCTTATTTTGAACACGCATTAATTGATTATGACGTGTGCAGTAACTGGGGTAATTGGGCTTATATCGCAGGTGTGGGTAATGACCCCAGACCCAGCAGAGTATTTAATGTTGAAAAACAAGCACAAGATTATGATAAAAAAGGTGAATACAGGCAATTATGGCTTTAAGTATTAAATATTAAATATTAAATATTAAATATTAAGTATTAAGCAATAAATAATATTAAGCAATAAATACTAAATTTTAATATTTAACTGCTGTGCCAATGCCGATGCAAATAAAGACACTGGTTTAGCCGCGACATCAGTCGGTACAGTACATGCTATACCGTGTTTGTTTAGCTCATCATGAACAGGGTTTTCAGGAATTGCTAACAATAACTCTTCTTGAATTTGTGCGATTAAATCAAATTGACGGCTGCTTACAATCGGGTCTGGGCAATCTTCTGAATGGTCGGCTAAAGCGGCTTCGTCGGCGGCTTCATCAGATTGAAAGACTTGTAAAGTACTATCAACCACCAATGCTAAAGGCATCATTTGTAAACAACGGCCGCACATCACTTGTACATTGGTGCTGGCTTTTACGTGTAAAAACCGTTCATAGGCAGGAATACTCACGTCATATTCAGCCCCTTTAACGGCACGGCGTGAACCCGATATTGACCAATCTACGGGTTGTAAATGGCCTTCAACATAATCATTGAGCCATTCAAAAAAATTAGGCGGTGTTTGTTGTGCCGCTGCACTTTGGGCAGTGTCACAAAATGTATTTAAATCAACGACAGAAGGCATTGAAATTAAGACGCTTGAGGTATTGGCTTGTAAAATTGAGTTCATACGGTATTTTACGCGACTGTGTTTATATTTTTATATTTTTATATTTTATATATTATATTTTTTAGTCGTTTAATTTTTTAACTATTATTAATGTCGCATTCAGTTTTATATTCAACAGTAACGCATCAATGTTTATTCCACAATTAATTTTAGCCTCCACTTCGCCTTATCGTAAAGAACTTGTCAGCCGTTTGCGTGTGCCGTTTTCTTGCTATGCACCCGCCGTTGATGAAACTGCTTTACCCAATGAAACGCCTGTAAATTTAGCAAAACGCCTCGCATTGGCTAAGGCTCATGCTGTTGCTCAACATCATCCCAGTGGATTTGTGATTGGTTCAGACCAAGTATTAGACTTGCAAGGTGAAGCCTTAGGCAAACCGCATACGCACGAAAATGCTGTAGCAATGCTACAAAAAATGCGTGGTCAAACAATGCAGTTTATAACCGCAGTTGCGGTTGTTCAAGGCATAGGAAACACTGCAAAAATTCGCACTGAAATCAGTGCTGTTGATGTCAAAATCAAATTATTAAGTGATGCCGCTATCAATCATTACCTTCGTTTAGATGCACCTTATGACTGTGCAGGCAGTTGTAAAAGCGAAACTTTAGGCATTGCTTTGTGTGAGTATATTAATAGTGATGACCCGACCAGCCAGATTGGTTTACCTTTAATATTAACCGTCAAATTATTAGGTGAACTAGGCTACAACGTACTGGATTACGCTGGACACACCGTATAACGATTTTTATTTTTATGAATTTTTAACATTCTTATGATGCGTTCCCCCACTCTTTTAACGATTAACCGTGTTGCATTACATTTAATGCCAGTGCCTTTACTGATGGACAATACCGTATCATTTGCACAAACGCACGGCACTGATGCTTTAGCTGTATTACACCGTACTCACCATTTTGTAGTAGAAAATGCTCGTACTGCCCGCCGTATGTTGGCAACTTTAGGCTTAAACACCGCAATTGCCGATTTACACATCACAGAAATACCGCGTGAACCACAAACACACGATTGGCAACAGTTATTGTCGCCTGTATTAGCAGGATATGAACTGGTATTATTGTCTGAAGCAGGCTGTCCAGCTGTGGCTGACCCTGGTGCTTTATTAGTCCAGGCTGCTTATGCTGCGGGTATTGAAGTCATCGCCCATGTAGGCCCTTCATCATTATTATTGGCATTAATGGTCAGTGGTTTAAATGGACAATCATTTGCTTTTGTGGGTTATGTGCCACAAGAGTCTACAGCACGTAAAATTCGGCTTATTGAACTAGAGTTGCGTTCTAAATTGGAATCACAAACCCAAATTATGATTGAAACGCCGTACCGTAATGTGGCTTTAGTCGATGCCATTTTACAAACCTGTAAGTCCAATACTTTATTAGGCATTGCTTTAGACTTAACCTCGTCTATGGCGTATAACCACACACGCACAGTGGGTCAATGGCGTAAGCATTTACCTGATTTAGCTAGAAGACAAATGGTATTAACATTATTAGCATCTTAAATTTAGTACTTTAGGCTTAGTAATAAAACTATATTTTTAATATTTAATTTAATATTTAATTTAATATTTAACTTTTTGAAAGATTATTATGCGTGCCAGTCAATTTCATATTTCTACCCTCAAAGAAGCCCCTGCCGATGCGGACATTGTCAGCCAACAACTCATGATTCGTGCGGGTATGATTAAAAAAATCAACGCGGGTATTTATAGTTATATGCCGCTGGGTTTGCGGGTTATTCGTAAAGTAGAAGCGATTGTGCGTGAAGAAATGAACCGTGCTGGGGCGATTGAAATGACTATGCCTGTGGTACAACCCGCTGATTTATGGCAAGAAACGGGCCGTTTTGAAGCAATGGGTGCAGAGTTATTGCGTATCAAAGACCGTCATGGGCGTGATTTTGTATTGCAACCGACCAGCGAAGAAGTGGTCACCGATATGGCACGCCAAGAATTTAAAAGCTATAAACAGTTGCCTAAAAATATCTATCAAATTCAAACTAAGTTTCGTGATGAACGCCGTCCGCGTTTTGGTTTAATGCGTGGACGCGAATTTACCATGAAAGATGCTTATAGCTTTGACCGTGATGCAACGGCTGCACACGTTAGTTATGAAACAATGGCAACGGCGTATCGCCGTATTTTTGACCGCTTTGGTTTAAATTACCGTGCAGTCGCTGCCGACAGTGGGGCAATTGGAGGCGATAAAAGCGAAGAGTTTCAAGTGATTGCTGCGACAGGTGAAGATGCGATTGTGTATTGTGCAGACAGTCAGTATGCCGCCAATATGGAAAAAGCCACCACATTGCCGCCCGCTTCAAGGGGCAATGCAAGCCAAACGCTGGAAAAAGTAGCGACACCCGATAAAACCAGCTGCGAAGAAGTCGCTACGTTTTTAAATATACCGTTAAATAAAATCGTTAAACTAATCGTATTGGCAACTGATATATTTAACGATAAAAATGATAAAAACGATAAAAACAATAAAAACGAATTAATTAAAACGCAATTACATTTATTATTATTGCGTGGCGACCACACTATGAACGACACTAAAGTTGGCAAACTTGAGGGTTTGGCAGGGTTTAGGTTGGCAAATGAAGCCGAGATTATCGCCCATTTTAACTGCCAACCCGGTTACTTAGGCATAGTCAATAAACCCAATTTATTGCCCGTGATTGCCGACCGTGAAGTCGCCACGATGACCGATTGGGTATGCGGTGCGAATGAAGTAGGCTTTCATTTAACGGGTGTGAACTGGGGGCGTGATGTAGCTGAACCTGATTTAATTGCCGATATTCGTAATGTTGTGGCAGGCGACGCATCACCTGATGGCAAGGGCGTTTTAGCGATTGAACGTGGTATTGAAGTAGGGCATGTGTTTTACCTTGGGACTAAATACAGTACGGCAATGAAGGCTACTTTTTTAGACACTGACGGTCGCCCTAAACCCTTTGAAATGGGTTGTTATGGTATTGGCATTACCCGTTTGCCTGCTGCCGCGATTGAACAAAATCACGACAACAAAGGCATGATTTGGCCCGATAGTATCGCTCCATTTACCGTCGTTATTTGTGCGGTTGGCATAGACCGTAGCGAAGCGGTTAAAACAGCCGCAGAAACACTGTACCAAACATTAGTAGCCCATAAAATTGATGTCATATTGGACGATCGTGGCGAACGACCCGGTATTATGTTTGCGGATTGGGAGTTAATTGGTGTGCCACACCGCGTTACGATAGGCGACCGTGGTTTAAAAGACGGCATTGTAGAATATCAACACCGCCGCGCTGATAAAGCAATAAATATTGCGGTATCAGACATCGCTGCCCATGTTTTAGCCGTTATTACAGTTTAATTATTTCTTTCGTAGTGCAAAGTATTAATTAATGTTTAGTTAATGCTTTGTATTACTCACTATTACTCTATTATTTCAAATTATTTAATGGCACACCCCACACAAAAATATACGCTTGAAGACCATGTCAATGACTGGGTTAAATCCCAGTTTGACCAGTTGAAACTCAAAAATCAACAGGATTATTACACTGAATCTGACATACCTGATTATTTAAAAAATGCTTTAAAAGGCGGGGCTAAAACACGGAATAAAACTAATTTTGGTAAGCCTGACTTTAGTTTAACCAAATACTGTAATAGCGGACATAGGTTTTATAAAAAAGTTAAAATGATTAACTATGAAAATGATAACTAAAAAACAGCAAGCAACCATAAAATTTATTGACTTATTTTGTGGTATTGGTGGATTTCATCAGGCTATTCAGTTGGCTTCTAAAAACATATGTAATATTGAATGTGTTTTTAGTAGTGATATAGATATATCAGTACAAAAAACTTATTTTTCAAATTATGGGCTATATCCAGAGGGTGATATTACTAAGATTGTTGAACAAAATATTCCCTCGCATGATTTTTTATTTGCTGGATTTCCTTGTCAGGCTTTTAGTGTCGCTG
>JBDLSY010000127.1:0-8162 GCA_039805985.1 Pseudomonadota bacterium
AACTTTTAATGCGAATCCCGCTCATTTAGCATGGGCGATTCAAATGGAAGCAGACCGCATGGTGAATAGTTTTATTGCTAAAAAAGATTTAGACAGTGAAATGAATGTAGTCTGGGACGAATTAAGGCGTGGCGAGAATTCCCCCGCTAGAGTTTTAGGGCAACGCATGATGTCAGTTGCATTTGACTGGCATAACTATGGTAAATCAACGATTGGAACACCCAGCGATTTAAACAGTATATCTATTGAAGCATTGAAGAGGTTTTATAAAAATCATTATCAGCCCGACAATGCTGTATTAACCATTGCTGGACGCATACAAACAAAAGAAACTTTAGCTTTAGTTGCACAAGCTTTTGAAAATATCCGAAAACCCGTTCGGATATTAACGCAAATACACACCATAGAACCAACACAGCAAGGAGAACGTCGTATTACACTGCGACGTGCGGATAACACCCCTATTGTTTCAATACAATACCACTTGCCTGCAGCCAGCCACGCTGACAGTGCTGCATTAAATATATGGACGCATATTTTAGGCAATGAACCCGCTGGGCGTTTGTACCAAACATTAAATAAACAACAATTAGCTGCCAATACTTATGCTTGGATTAATCCACTAGCAGAACGTAGCGTATTAATAACAGGTGCACAATTAGAAGGCAAGCAAACCATACAAAAAGCGGAAACTGCTTTAATTAAAGCCACAGAACATACTGAAAAAATAACACCATTAGAACTCAATCGTGCCAAAATAGACATGGAATCTGCTTTTAAACAGTTGCTTAAGTCACCTGAAGCAATTGCAATCACCCTATCAGAAAGTATAGGGCAAGGTGACTGGCGGCTATTGTTTCTACAACGTGAAGCAGTCAAACACACTACCTTGGATGAAGTAATGCGTGTAGTTAAGTCTTACTTAAAAGCAGACAACCGAACCGTTGGACACTTTATTCCTACGAAAATAATTGACTATGCAAACATTCCATCAGCCCCTGATATAAAAAAAATGATAGAAAATATCCCCTTTTCACCCAGTATTCAATTAGGTGAAGACATAGACACGAATCCTAGTGCATTAGAAAAAAGAACAAAACGTAGCTACTTAAATATTGAATCCCCTCACCCCATTCCTTTTATGACGCTAGATAAGAATAACCGTGCTGAAGCAAATACACTGAAAATTATTTTACGCTGGGGTAATGAGACTGCATTGAATAATACTTCTGTTAGAGCGGCAACATGGGTTGCACCTCTATTATTAGAAGGCAACGAAAAAATAGGGTTATCTAAACAACAATTGACCGATTCGTTGGCAAAATTAGAGTCTACTTTAGACATTAATAGCTATCCAACGGGTGCAACCATCACTATTACCAGTAACCGTAACCATTTAATAGACGTGATTGACCTATTAAATAAACTAGCTAAACCCACATCACAAACAAAAATAAGCTTTGATGCTAGGGCTTTGGAACTTTTAAAAATCAATCAATTGGCTCAATTGAATACCCAGCTCAAAGATCCACGCACTCAAATCAACGATGCCGTTGCTATACGAAATAATATAGACCAACATTTAAAGCCTAATGATTGGCGTTATCGCTTAAATACTAAACAAACGATTGAACAGATTAATAATTTAAAGATAAGCGACGTAGAACGTTTTTACCATCAATTTTGGACAACACAGTATGCTAGTATCAGTGCGGTGGGTACTTTACCCGATAAATTGCCAGTAGCCTTAAGCACTTTATTAAAAAATTGGCCTGTAAGCACGATAGCTTCTAAACAGAAATATACACGCCAGCATAATGATTATTTTGATAACAAGCCCTTTCAGGCTACTTTACAAATTAATGGTAAAGTCAATGCAGTGATTCATACACACACTAACTTTAAGTTAAAACGTAATCACATTGACTATTGGCCGCTACAAATTGGCGTGTATATTTTAGGCGGCGACCCATTTACTTCGCGTATTGGTAAACGCGTACGTGTAAAAGAAGGCCTAAGCTACAGTGCCGGCAGCAATGCCGTGGTTGATATTTATGATGATTATGCAACTTACAATGCTTATGCTAGCTTTGCACCCAACAATTTAAGCAAAGTACAAGTCGCTTTAAATGAAGAGCTTTCTAATATTTTAGAAAAAGGTATTACTGCACAAGAGCTATCAGATACACAGTCTTACTTGTTGCAAAATTTAGATCAACAACGTAACAGTGATAGCTACTTAGTCAGCCATCTTTTATACCAATCTGAACTGGGTCTTGATTTTTCAATACATGATGAATACCGTGAGCGCATTCAATCTGCTGATATTAATGCCGTAAATACAGCGTTAAAGCGTTATTTAAGCAGCTACCATTTAAACAAAGTTGAAATAGCGGCGGGTGACTTTAAAGTAGGTACTAAATAAATCAGTAAGTAATAAGAATAAAAATAAAAATAAAAAAGCCTACTTAAGTAAACAAGTAGGCTTTAAATATGGTGGCTCCCCCGTGAGTCGAACACGGCACCAACGGATTATGAGTCCGCTGCTCTAACCAAGCATGAGCTAGGAAGCCATTTTTGAAAACTAAATACTTATTAAAATAAGTAATATCAATTACCAGTTGATATTATAGCAAATATTAAGCGTAACGTAAGAAATTATCAAACCCAACGTCCTGCTTTAAGCTTTAAAGGTTTACCTGTCGCAGGATTAATCATAGGCGTACCTGTTTTTCCTGCAAAAAAAAGCATTGCTGCTACTTGTGCATGACACAACGCACAAGCCAAAGCATCAGCGGCATCAGTACTGGGAGATGACGGTAGATTTAATAACCGCATCACCATGGCTTGAACTTGCTCTTTAGCAGCTTTTCCCTGCCCGACTACTGATTTTTTAACTTGTAACGCCGTATATTCATGTACAGGCAATTTAGCTAGTACTAAAGCGGCAATAGCTGCCCCACGAGCTTGACCTAACATTAAAGTAGCTGCTGGATTAACATTGACAAATACTTGTTCAATCGCAGCAACGGTCGGTTTATATTGCTGACAGACTTCATCGATGCCGTGAATAATTTCAGCAATTCTTTCAGCCAAGCTGCCACCAACAGGTTTGCCATTAATAGTTTGTACCGTTTTAATCACCCCGCTGGCTACATACAATGATTGATGAGACGGTAAAACATCGATGATACCAAAACCAGTTACCCGTGAACCTGGATCAATGCCTAAAATCCGCACTGATTAATGTCTAAAATGGCGTACACCTGTAACTACCATAGTCACATTGTGTTCATTGGCTGCAGCAATGACTTCATTATCACGCATACTACCGCCTGGTTGTACGACAGCCACCGCACCTGCCTGTGCTAATACATCTAAACCATCACGAAACGGAAAAAAAGCATCACTAGCCACTACAGACCCTGTTAAATCAAAACCTGCATCTTGGGCTTTTAAAGCCGCTATTTTTGCTGAATCAACACGGCTCATTTGCCCTGCCCCAATACCCAAAGTCATTCCATTTTTACAATATACGATGGCATTGCTTTTAACAAATTGAGCGACATGCCAAGCGAACTCTAAATCTTTTAACTGTTCTAAAGTCGGTTGTAAATCGGTTACACAGGCTAAATCTGTGGTTTTGATATGGTGTGTATCTGAACTTTGTACTAATATCCCGCCGCCTACACGCTTAATGTCTAAAGAGTTAGAGACGTCTATTTCAGGCAAAGCAATGCTTAATAACCGTACATTAACCTTGTTTTTTAATAATATGAGTGCTTCTGTACTAAAGCTGGGAGCAATAACAACTTCAGCAAATTGTTGGCTAATCGCTTCAGCGGTTAAACCATCAACCTCACAATTAAACGCTAGAATACCTCCAAAAGCCGACGTTTTATCGGTGCTAAATGCTTTGGTATAAGCGGTTAAGGCATCTATTGCTATCGCTACACCACAGGGATTTGCATGTTTAACAATGACGCAAGCAGCATGTTGCTTGGGTGAAAAACGGCGTACACATTCCCACGCAGCATCAGAATCTGCAATATTGTTGTACGATAATTCTTTACCATGTAACTGGGTATAACTGGCTAATAAACCTTTAAAGTCCTTGGTTTTAGCTATGTGTGTGTCCGCATAAAAAGCAGCGGTTTGATGCGGATTCTCTCCATAACGCAAATTCTGTACTTTATTAAATTGTAAACTTAACGTTTCAGGATATAACTGACGTGCTTGTGGGTTACCATCTACAGGCAAACTGCTTAAAAAATTAGCAATCATTCCATCATAATATGCCGTATGTGCATAGACTTTTGCAGCTAAATGACGGCGATGTACTAATGTCTGTGTACGTGTTTGCAATTGTCCTAATACAGTCGCATAATCTGATGGCTCACAAACAACAGATACTGACTCATGATTTTTAGCAGCACTACGCAACATGGCTGGGCCACCGATGTCAATATTCTCTATCGCATCGTCTAAATGAACGTTGGGGTTGTCTACTGTTGCAGCAAATGGATATAAATTAACAGCGACTACATCAATAGCCACAATTTCATGGGCTTGCATAGCCGCAACATGTGCAGCGGTATTGCGTTTTGCTAATAAACCCCCGTGAACTTTAGGATGTAAAGTCTTAACTCGCCCGTCCATCATCTCGGCAAAGCCAGTGTAATCAGCCACATCAGTACACGCAATTTGATTTTGACGTAATAACTGTGCAGTTCCGCCTGTAGACAACAATACAAATCCAAGCTTGGTTAGACCTTGTGCAAATTCAAGGATACCCGTTTTATCAGATACGCTTAACAAAGCGTGGGGGCGTGTAGAAGTTGTCATAAATACTCAATAGGTTAATAAATTAATAAAATTAATACGTTAATAGGTTAATAGGTTAATAGGTTAATAGGTTAATAGGTTAATACGTTGTAGGTTATA
The DNA here is from genome assembly GCA_039805985.1 of Pseudomonadota bacterium. Lineage (GTDB taxonomy): Bacteria > Pseudomonadota > Gammaproteobacteria > Burkholderiales > Burkholderiaceae_C > JBDLSY01. Next base: position 4,945 of record JBDLSY010000127.1, read on the forward strand.
AGTTAATAGGTTAAATAATACGGTTATAGTTTTATAACGGCATTGCACGCACAGCGACATAGCGTCCCGGTGCAGCTTCAATCACAGGGTGTTGTTCATTACCCAAAATAGTATTTGCGGCTATTTTTTTACCCGCGTGGTCTGCCAGCCATACCGACCAATCAGTCCACCAACTACCAGCAAATTCAGGCGCTGATGCCTCCCACACCTCTGGGCTGGTACTTAAACAGCCTTTTATTAAACTTAAAGGTTCAGACACTTTATAACTACGCTTATTTTTATGGGCAGGATTAATAACGCCCGCAATGTGTCCAGACGCACCTTGTACATAACGAACCGCTTTACCGTCATCACCCAATAATTTAGCGGAGATATATGCTGATTGCCATGGCACAATATGGTCTTCTTTAGCAGAAAAAACGTAACACGGGAAAGTGAGTTTAGAGGTATTAACTGTTTCACCTAAAACGGTTAATGTTCCTTTTGGTAAGCGATTTTCTAGGTATAAATGACGCAAGTACCAAGCAAACATCGGCCCTGGAATATTAGTGCTATCACCATTCCAATATAGTAAATCAAACGCTTTAGGAGGGGACTGACCTTTTAAATATTGACTCACTACATAATTCCAAATTAAGTCATTGGGACGCAACATAGAAAAAGAATTATTTAACTCTTTAGCAGACATTAAGCCGCCTTTACCCGTCACCGCAATGGTTTGCTCGCGTTGTTTAATTTGATTTTCGTCCATAAATACGCCTAAAACACCTGGGTCGGAAAAATCTAATAGCGTCGTCAGTAATGTTAAGCTAGCAACTGGAGATTGTCCTCTTGCCGCTAAAACTGCCAGTGCAGTCGTGAGTAAAGTACCGCCTACGCAAAATCCCAAAGCATTAATAGTAGGCTGTTGAGTGATAGCTTGCACCACTAAAATTGCTGTAACAATTCCTTGGGCAACATAATCGTCCCACGTAGCATGGTTTAGCTCCAAATCTATAGGATTTCGCCAAGACACTAAAAAGACAGTATGCCCTTGCTCTACTGCGTACTTTACGAATGAAGTCTCTGGCTGTAAGTCTAAAATATAAAACTTGTTAATACACGGTGGAACCATCAATAACGGGATAGATTGTACTGTTGCAGTGCTGGGTGAGTATTGTAATAGTTGAAAAAAATCATTTTCAAATATAACTGCACCAGGTGAGATAGCTAAATTTTTACCTACTTCAAAGGCTGTTTCATCTGTTTGGGTCATTCGTCCTTTACGTAAATCACACAACATATTCGCTAAACCATTTTGTAAGCTTGCCCCGTTAGTCTCTACTAGAGCCGCTAAAGCGTCTGGGTTAGTCGCTAAATAATTGCTAGGCGCGCTGGCTGCAATCATCTGTTCTGTCATAAAACGCATTTGAGCGGCATTGGCAGCAGGAAATTGCGTGGCAACTAATTCTGTTTGCTGTCGCAGCCACGTACTACCTATTAAGTATTGTTGCGCTAATAATTGTGAAAACGGATTGTTTTGCCATACTTCTGACGAAAACCGTTTATCTACTATAGGTATATTGGGCACTATTGTTGGTACAGACACTAGTTGTACTGTTTTATTTGTTTTTTTGCGAGCCATTTGATACCTATTTATTTTGATAGTTATATATATTTTTTAGTTTTATCTTTAATATCTTGGGGCAGAACATTTTCATCCGTACACAGTGTTTTCTGCCTATCAAAATATTTTTGGTAATATTAAGGCAGGTTCATTGCCACTGTTTCCATGCTGATAGTACAGCATTTGGATATTCTGCTTTACCCAAACTACCGTTGTAGCGGCCTAAAGCACGAAAATGGTCACCTTTTTCACGGTTCAAATACAAACGGTAAATACTACAGCCATAGCGTAAATTAACCATAATATCAAATAATTTAGCAGTATCACCATCACCGGCTATACGCGTCCAAAAAGGCATGACTTGCATTAGACCGCGTGCATCAGCATGTGAAATAGCATATTTACGAAAGTTACTTTCTACTTGGATTAAACCCAAAACTAAAGTAGGTTCTATGCCTGCACGGTTGGCTTCATAGTATACCGTTTCTAAAATATCAAGCCTAGCAAAGGGCGACAAATCTTTACGGCGTTTGGCTAAACGCACATCATTAAACGCCAGCCATTGGTTATAACGGTGGGTATCATCAGCATTTAAAGGCTTATAACGTGGGATTTTTTTATCAGCAATCGCAGTAGTCAGTGATTGCCGAACCGCATCGGCAACAGGTTCTTCCGCTTGTTTGCCTGCATATACAGGTTGAATAAGCCAAGCTATCAGCAAAACTGATGTGATGCAAGGTAACAAAAAATACTTCAGAGAATATCTGTAAAAAATAATAGTTTGGTTCATAAGTATTATTTTAACGTGCATTACTTTAATATGCATTGCTTTAATGGGTATTATTTTGACGGAAAAAAGCCGCATATAGCGGCTTTTTCATTGGGTGCTTTACGTGAAACGTATTGCTTGTTAGCAGGCAGAACACATATCCCAGTCAACTAATTACCCGTATTGTACAACATATCAAACAATTACAATTATTTATAGTTTATGGTTTATATCATCAGATATTTACGATAACTATACATACAACTACACCCATAAAATTATACACAGACCATTACACCATGAATACACTGACAAATACCCCTCAAAATACTATGGTGAGAAACCTTCGCTATCGCTTGGCATTAGACATAGGCACTACCTCATTAGGCTGGTGTATTTTACGTATTAACCCAAACAATGAGCCTTATGCCATCGTCAAAATGGGCGTACGTATTTTTTCAGATGGCCGCGTTCCAAAATCAGGTGAATCATTGGCCGTTACTCGCCGTACTGCACGCTTGCAACGCCGTCGCCGTGACCGTTTAGTAAAGCGTAAAGCACAAATGGAACGGGCATTAGTTGATTTTAATTTTTGGTCTATTAATACTAAAGAACGCTTATCACTGGCTATATTAGACCCTTATGCTTTAAGGGCTAAAGGTTTAGATTCACTGCTTACACCTGCTGAATTTGGACGAGCGATATTCCATTTAAACCAACGCCGTGGTTTTAAAAGTAACCGAAAAACAGATCAATCTGCTACAGACAGTACAGGCAAAGAAGTGGATACTGGGGCATTAAAAGAGGCAATTACTGCTCTAAAAACCACCTTAAATACCCAAG
>JBDLSY010000128.1:0-18449 GCA_039805985.1 Pseudomonadota bacterium
GATACTAAACAAGGCACGGTATGGAAAAGATCATAATTGATCGTCCCACAATTGTCGCGTTGTGGCTGCTTTAGTAATCATTGATTCTAAACCAGCTATATTATTTGTAATTAACATTGATGCCATTGCGTCTAAAACCGCTTGATAGGTACGTAAATCATTTAATAGTGCATCTTTATTTGCAAAAAAAATATCACGCCACATTTCAGGACTACTGGCAGCAATGCGCGTAAAATCCCTAAACCCTGCACCCGCATGGCTAAATTTAACTTGAGCATCTTCGCTTTGAACAATCTGTGCCACTAAAGCGTAAGCCAATAAATGTGGTAAATGGCTAACACTGGCAAATACTGTGTCATGATGTAACGGAGACATTTGGCTGGTATTTGCGCCGATTAATTGCCATAAACTCGTTACCTGTAACACTGCCTCTGGCGTATTTTCAGGCAAAGGCGTAATAATTACCCGCTTATTAACATATAAATTGGCATCAGCAGCGGTTGGGCCGTGTTGGGCTTTTCCCGCAATAGGGTGTGCAGGAATAAACTGTCTGATTTTATCTTGTTTTAATGCGCCATCACCCAGTACTCGTTTGGCAGCCATCACTACATCTTGCTTGGTGCTACCTACATCGGTTATCAACACAGCGGGTGTTAAATAAGGACACATAGCACGCAAAGTATTTTCAATTTGTGCAACAGGCATACACAACACGATTAAGTCGCAATCAAACACCGCTTTTGTATCTAAACTAATACTATCAACTAATCCCAGTGCTAAGGCTTCATTTAATGTGTTTTGCTGACGACCAATTCCTACGATATGCAGGGCTAATTTTTTAGCTTTTATTGCAGCAGCTAATGAACCTCCCATTAAGCCAACACCGATAATCGCTACTTTATTAAACATGACTGGCCTTTATAAATAATTTAAGAATAAGCGTTTAAAAATAATCATTTAAGAGTAATCATTTAAGAGTAATCAATAACAAACTTTAGCCCTAACGTAAACGTTTAAATTCTTCATCACTTAAATAGTCAAATAGTTTAACGACTTGACGAACACCCGCTATATTACGAATAATAGCTGCCGCACGTTCAGCCTCTAATTTAGTCACACGTCCTTGTAAATACACATTACTACGCTCTGTTGTTACGATAAATGCTCCCGAATCTAACAGACGGTCTTCTATTAAGTACGCTTTGACTTTGGCTGTTAATGCAACATCTCTTGCACGGTCAGCTAATTTAGACGGTTCACCTACCGCTAGTTCATTGCTTAAACCGCGTACATTAGCAATGCTACGTGCTAAATGAGCTGCATTTTGACCTTCAGCTAAATTATATACCTCACCAGTCAATAGTACGTTATTACCAAACACTTCTACGTTAATATTTGATTTTGAAAACGATTTACGCATCAATTGACTAACTTTATATTTAATTTTACTGTCTTCAACACTTGAATTAACATCGCGTCTGTCCATAGACACCGCCGATGCCAGTATCCCCGTACAACCAGTCAGTTGATACATTGACAATACAATAGTTATTATCGCAAATGAGCGAATGCGTTTAATATTTAAATAGGACATTGTGCTTTATTATTAAAATATGTACAGAGAAAACATTAACTGTTACGGATAACTACCTAAATATTTAGTTTATTTAATTAATTAAAGTAGTTAAATCCGTAGCTAATATTTATTTTACAGTTACCTCAACACGGCGCGCTGTATCAGCATCAGACGAGCCCACTAGCATTTTTGGCTTTAACATTTCAATACGTAAATCATCTATGCCTGCTTTGCGTAAAAAATTACGCACTGATTTTGCACGTTCTTTAGCGAGTAATTCATTTTGAACTTTATTGCCTGTAGCATCGGTATAACCCGATAAAACCGCTTTAGCCGCTGTATTGGCTTTCAATTTATCTACAACAATGCCCAGTGATTTTTGTGCATCTACAGATAGTATTGATTGATTCACTGCAAAAAATATTTGTGCATCAGATTGATAGGCGACAGCAGGTATTAATGCAGCGTCATTTTTTATACTATTTTTTTCAGAGGTATCAGTAGCTGCAAGCTCTTCATTTTTATACTCATTTTCAAGTGTTTTAGTCTCTGTTGTATCAATAGCTGTGGTCTGAATAACGGCTTCTTTTGCAGCAGTTTCAAGTTGATGAACGGGCTTTGCTAAAAAATAAGCGACTGCTGCAACAGCCATGCCTGCGGCTAGAAACCCTAATGACGAAAAAAATCCTGCTTTTTTTGAATCTTTTGAATCTTTTGAATCTTTATTTAAATCACTCATAACATTGCCTTTGTTTAAATTTAAAATAATAAATAATAATATGTTTAATATGTTTAATATGTTTAATATGTTTAATATATTTTATATATTTGATATATTTGATATATTTGATATATTTGATATGTATTTGATACATTAAATATATTTTTAATACACTAACATTTACTTGAATTAAATCAATTCAAGTTACAGCCATTTTAAAGCATTCTTTTACACCTCTATAATAGTAGTGCTTAAACTATATTTAATTTTTTTAAGCATAAAACCATCTTAAAACTCAATATTTAATACTCAATATTAAGCATTTGTATACCTCCTATAAGGAATTTATGAACAAACTAACGCCCCCGCTGCACCGACCTAACTTTAATAAGCAACGTGGTATGTCCATTTTAATTTTATTATTTTGGACTGCTATTTTTGGTTCTCTTTTTTTACTGGCTACAAAATGCGTCCCCCCTGTCTTTGAATATTATGAAGTCAAAAAATCTTTAGCAACTGCCGCCAAAGAGGGTGGAGATACCAACTCGATTCTTAACTCATTTAATAAAAGCGTACAAGCGGGTTATGTTGATAGCGTGAGTAGCAAAGATTTAACTATTAATAACAACGAAGGCGTTACTACTGTTAGTTTTGCTTATGATAAAGTTATTCATATTACAGGCCCTGTCAATATTTTATTTAAATTTTCAGGTAAAGAATTAGTGCGTTAATTAGTACTCTAAGTCATTAAGTATGGTGTAAATTAAGCAGTGGCTATGTATATATTTGCTGCTTAATTTGTTGTTTACTCGCTGTTTATTTATTGATTTTTTTATTGATTTTTTTATTGATTTTTCATTGATACTTCGTTGTTTTTGATTGATTTTTTAAAGTACCTAATTTTAATGAATGCTAATTTACTAGATTTACAAACCATTTTAGGGTATTCATTTCGCCAGCCTTGGCTATTGCTACAAGCCCTTACACACCGCAGTTATGCAGTAGAACACAATGAGCGGTTAGAATTTTTAGGTGATACTGTCTTAAACTTAGCCATTACGCAATTATTATTTGTAAGCTATCCTTCTACCAACGAAGGTGATTTATCTCGTTCCCGCGCACGCTTGGTTTGTCAAGACACCTTGCATCACATTGCAACGACCTTACATATATCAGACTGTATGCGCTTAGGTGAGGGTGAATTACACAGTGGAGGTAGAACCCGCCCCTCTATGATGGCAGATATGGTTGAATCGATTTTAGGCGCTATTTTTTTAGACAGTAACTATGATACTGTAGCGCTATTAGTCGCTCGCTTATACAAGCCCTTATTAACTCGTTTTGAACCAGGGCATCAACAAAAAGACCCAAAATCAAAGTTACAAGAAATTTTACAAGCAAGCCAATTAACGCTGCCTGACTACACAATAACGGCTATTAAAGGTGCACAGCACCAACAGTTTTTTGAAGTACTCTGCCGTGTTAATGTTTGGAATATAGAAGCCACAGGCCGTGGAATTAGCCGAAAATTAGCCGAACAAGCGGCAGCCGCTGAAATTTTATCCTTACGGCTTAATGTATCTGTTAAACAACCATTACACACTAAAAAAATTAAATCCAAACCATAATTATTAAAACCATAATTATTAACCAGTTTATTAATCTTAAATAATAAAACCAAATAATAAAACCAAATAATAAAATTAATTAATAATCTTAATTAATAATCTTATTAATAATCCTAATTAATAATCCTAATTTATTAAATACTGAACTGCTATGTCTACTTCTAAACAATCATCAACACAGTTAATCAATGCACACTTTTCATCACCCGTTGAATTTAACAATTCACCCACTACACAATCAGAAATAGTAAACTCTGACCACGTTTTTGGAACAGTAGCGATTATTGGTCGGCCTAATGTAGGTAAATCTAGTTTACTCAATGCTTTATTAGGCGAACACTTAAGCATTACCAGTGCTAAACCACAAACGACGCGACACCGTATTTTAGGGGTAGTCACTCAAGCCAATTTTCAGATTGCATTTGCTGATACACCTGGTTTTCAAACCCAGCATACAGGTGCAATGAACCAAGTGATGAACCGCACGGTGACCCAATCTATTACAGGTGTTGAAGCAGCCGTTTTAGTACTTGAAGCAGGCCGCTACGGATTAGCTGATAAACAAGTATTTGCTTTGTTGCCTCCTGATTTACCTTTAATTGTTGCTATTAATAAAACCGACAAAGTAGACAATATTCATGAGCTATTGCCTTTTGTACAGCGTTTATCAGAACAACTACCCGCTACTGCTTATGTCCCCGTATCAGCAAAAAAAAATCAAGGTTTAACACCTTTATTAGAAGCCATTGCAGCACAACTACCCAAAGCCCAAAGGCAATTTGATGAAGATACTTTAACTGACCGTAATGAACGCTTTTTAGCCGCAGAGCGTATTCGTGAAAAACTATTTCGCTTAGTAGGTGATGAAATTCCTTTTGGCTGTGCCGTAGAAATTGAAAAATGGGAAGACGAAATCGCTAAAGACAAACAAGGTAAACCAACAGGTATTGGATTAAAACGTATTTTTGCAGCGGTATGGGTAGAGCGAGAAGGCCATAAAATGATTGTACTAGGCAATAAAGGCGAACGTATGAAGCGTATCGCCACAGAATCACGGCAAGATTTAGAACAATTATTAAATTGTAAAATATATTTGGAAGTATGGGTAAAAGTACGCACTAATTGGCGTGAAAATTCAAGTAGCCTTAAATCACTGGGCATTGAGGAGTCTATGTAAGCTATGGCGACCACACTGGCGTATATTTTACATACCCGCCCTTGGCGAGAAACCAGTTTGCTAGTTGATGCATTAACACAAGAGTTTGGACGTATTAAACTAATCGCCAAAGGTGCAAAAAGACCTCATTCGTCATTACGGGGTTTACTAGAACCTTTTAATGCCGTTAATATTGAGTTTACAGGCAAATCAAATACTAAGCATATTACTCAAGCACACTGGCTGTATGCCTTAAACCCGCTAGAGCCTGCACATATTTTGCCAGCGTGGTATTTAAGCGAATTATGTTTATATACTTTAGGTGAAGATGACCCTGCCCCACTCATATTTAAAGCATATCACCATGCGATTCAAATGTTTGCTGACTATACCGCTGAACAAGATATTTCACCTATTTTGCGACAGTTTGAGTATCAGTTACTGTTTAATTTAGGTTTATGGCCTGACAAACAGCTCGATGCTTGTGATAAACCACTCAATCCACAACTGTTTTACAGCTTAGATGAAAACAACGGCTGGCGTGAGACCTGCCCGAGTATTCACAGTTCCTGGTGTTTACAAGGTGAGTTATTACTTAACTTGGCTAGTGTTACAGCTATTGCTACTCAAATATCAATAGCCCACTCTGGCTATAACGCTAAAACATCGCTGCGTTTAGCGATGCGTAGTATGTTAAGTAAAGCCTTACATAGCCATATTTTATCTACTCGTATTGTGTGGCAAGAGTTAGAAACACTTTAAGCCTTATATTTACAATACAAAAATCAATAAAAATATTAATAAGAATATCAACAAAAATATCAACTATTATTTATACATGAATATTATCAATAATTACAATAAATTATTAGCTCAACGTTCTTATACGGCCGATTCAGCACAACAAGCAGGTATAGTTCGCTTACAAACCATGTACGACGAGTTGCATCAGCTACACGTGCAAAAGCAGAATATTTTTTCAACTGTAACGCATTTTTTTAATAAACCAAAAAAGCCACGAGGGGTATGGTTATGGGGGGGCGTGGGGCGGGGTAAAAGTTTTATTATGGATTGCTTTTACGAATCTATGACGATTTTTTCAGGCAAAACTCGAATCCATTTTCATGAATTTATGCGCAGTATTCACCGTGAGCTAGAGCAATTAAAGGGTACTGTAGACCCATTAGATGTTGTCGCCAAAAACGTAGCGAAAAAATATCAGTTACTGTGTTTTGATGAATTTCATGTGTCTGATATTGCCGATGCAATGATTTTACACCGTTTACTAGACCGCTTATTTGCACACGGTGTGATATTCGTGATGACTAGCAATTATGCCCCTGATAAACTATACCCTGATGGCTTACACCGCGACCGAATATTGCCAGCCATTGCATTGTTAAAGCAGGATTTAGATGTCATTAATATTGATATAGGGGTTGATTATCGCCGCCGTAGTTTAGAACAAGTTAAAACGTATTGGACACCAAATGACTCTACCGCACAGTTTGAGATTAATGCTTTATTTAATCAATTAAGCAACCATCAAGATGAAACACCAGACGTTTTAATTGAAAACCGTATTATCACAGCACAACGTAAGGCGGGTTCTGTATTGTGGTGTAATTTTACGCAACTGTGTAATACTGCACGGTCTCAAAATGATTATTTAGACATCGCTACACAATTTAAAACCGTTATTTTGACGGATATACCCCAATTAAAACCCGCCCAAGCCTCTAGCGCACGGCGATTGACTTGGTTAATTGATGTGCTTTATGACCACAAAGTCAAATTGATTATATCGGCGGATACAGTACCAGAAAGCATTTATTTGGAAGGGCAATTTGCCAACGAATTTCACCGCACTGTTAGCCGTATCATAGAAATGCAAAGTCAAGAATACTACAACACCGAACAACGGGCTGGTGTTGTGCTTTAGTTGTAGTTTTGAAAGAAGGTCAATGGTGTTTACGGTGACGATGCGATTCTTTTTTGTGATACCAGCCCCAGCCTTTTTTTGGATGTAACATCCATACATAGCCGTTATTAGGTGCAACATAGTAAGGTGTGGGCGGTGTGGGTACTTGTGGCTGATTCACTTCAACATCTGATGGAACAACCACACACGCACTTAATCCTGCGGCGGCAATGCTTAATAATATGATTTTTCTTAAATTTAAAAATAGCTTCACGCTTAAATCTCCTTAGTTAAAAAATTAAAACGAATAAGCCTAAATAAAAGCTTAAATAAAAACCTAAATAAAAATCTAAATAAAAATCTATTATATATATTTAAAATTTATTAAATCTATTTAATCAAATACTTTAAATATCAGTTTGGTTTAAACCAAATGCCTTGTGTAAAGCACGCACCGCTAATTCCATATATTTATCAGCAATGACAACCGATGTTTTTATTTCAGATGTGGATATCATTTGGATATTAATACCTTCTTCAGCCAGTGTTTGGAACATCGTGCTGGCAACACCGACATGTGATTTCATACCAATACCGACAATAGACACTTTACACACGCCCGCATCACCGATGACTTCTCTCGCCCCAATTGTTGGTTTGACTTGTGTATTCAGTACGTCCATGGCTTTTGAGTATTCTCCACGTGCCACAGTGAACGAAAAATCAGTCAGTCCATTGGTTGATTGATTTTGAATGATAACATCTACATCAATGTTAGCACTGGCAATAGGGCCTAAAATTTTATAGGCGATACCTGGCGTATCAGGTACACCAACAACGGTAATTTTTGCTTCATCGCGTGAAAAGGCAATGCCTGAAATAACTGCTTGTTCCATAGTATTTGTAGTATTAGTATCATCTTCAAAAGTAATAAGAGTGCCTGAATGAGCTTCTTGTTCAATCGGTAAAGCGGGGTCGGTTAAACTGGATAATACGCGCGTCTTAACACGGTATTTACCCGCAAATTCTACACTGCGGATTTGTAATATTTTACTGCCAAGGCTGGCCATTTCTAACATTTCTTCAAATGTTATTTTTTCCATACGTTTAGCTTCTGGTACAACACGGGGGTCGGTGGTGTATACGCCATCAACATCAGTAAAAATCAAACATTCCTCTGCGTTTAAAGCCGCTGCTATCGCAACAGCTGATGTGTCTGAACCACCACGCCCTAAGGTAGTGATGTTACCCGCGTCATTGATACCTTGAAAGCCAGCCACAATAACCACTGAACCTGTATTTAAAGAGGCACGAATACGCTCATCATCAATACTTTCAATTCTAGCTTTTGTATGGCTATTGTCTGTTTTTACGGGAACTTGCCAGCCACAGTAGCTGATTGCAGGAACACCTTCTGCTTCTAGTGCAATGGCTAATAAACCTACACTGACTTGTTCGCCTGTGGCCGTTAATTGGTCTAATTCGCGTTCGTTAGGACGAGGCGATAAGGACTTTGCCAGCCCAATTAAGCGGTTTGTTTCACCAGACATAGCACTGGGGACAACGACTATTTGGTAGCCTGCACGGTGCCATTTGGCCACACGTTTAGCGACATTGGCAATACGTTCTGTACTGCCCATACTAGTACCACCATATTTGTGTACAATAAGTTGAGTCATAGGAATAAAAAAGTTAAATTACATTAGTAAGCATACTAATAATATTATTAATAATAGAAATAAAAATAAATAAACGCAATAAATTTTAAATAAAAATAATATTTTATCAAACTGCTTGATTATTTCTTTAAAATGTGTGGTTTATGAAGTGGGTCATCCTAGTGTAGTGAGTGTTTGATCAACTTTTTCAATCGATAATGACTCTACGTCACGCAAAGCACGCCCCATAACATTACTGCGGGTCTGAAGCTTGTCTAAATTATTTTTAGCGGTCTCTAATGATTTTCCTACCGCTGCAACACTATCACCAAATTTAGTAAATTCAGTTTTAACTGTCCCTAAAACCTCCCATACATCAGACGCTCTTTTTTCTAATGCTAATGTTCTAAAGCCCATATGCAAGCTATTTAAAATGGCTGTTAAAGTACTAGGTCCTGCAACAGTTACACGGCATTCACGCTGTAAGCGGTCAGTTAAACCAGGTCTACGCACAACTTCGGCATATAAACCTTCAGTAGGTAAAAATAAAACTGCAAAATCAGTGGTGTGTGGCGGTGATAAATATTTGCTGGCGATTGTTTTTGCTTCGCCAAGCAAAACGACTTCTAACTCACGTTGTGCCGCTTTAACCCCTTCTAAGTCACTTTTGTCTGATGCTTCAATTAAACGTTCGTATTGCTCTTTCGGAAATTTAGCATCAATGGGTAACCAACACGGTGTGCCGTCTGTTTTACCTGGCAATTTAATAGCAAATTCAACCCGTGCACCGGTTCCCTTGATAGTTTCTACATTGGCAGCATATTGTTCATGTGTCAGTATTTGCTCTAATAAGGCTGCTAATTGCATTTCACCCCAGCCGCCACGTGTTTTAACATTAGACAACACCTTTTTTAAATCACCTACGCCTGCAGCTAAGTGTCGCATTTCACCTAATCCTTCGTGGACTTGTGCTAAACGCTCCGTAACTAGTTTAAATGATTCACCTAAGCGTGCTTCTAAAGTCGTTTGTAATCGTTCGTCTACAGTAATACGCATTTGTTCTAAACGGGCGGCATTGTCTTGTTGTAAAGTACTTAAACGGCTTTCTAAGACATCACGTACCTCTGTCAAACGCCGTTCATTGGATTCAGATAAAGTTTGTACGCGAAGAGCTTGTGCTTCTAAAGGCTGTTGTAGGCTTATATTTAAACGTGCAAAGTTTGCTGCGGTATCTTCACGTCCCGATCGTGCTTGCGTTTGAATATCACCACGAATTGTTTCTTGTATTTGTTGCAAAGTCTGTACCAACACATTTAAAGCGTGTTGTTGTAACTGGCTTTGGGTATTCAGCTGATGAAGCTGACTCATTTGTTGCGTATGCTGAACCAAGCACTGACTTAAATCAGTACTTAATTTACTGTTGATGAGGACATTATTAGTGCTGTCTATCGTTATTTTTTTATAAGCAATAAACAGTACGATGCACAACAAAAGTATTTCAAAAAAAATAATTAATAAACCCATTCGCGTATTTAATCCTTAAATTGTTTAGTTTTTTAGTTTTTTAGTTTTTTAGTTTTGTTTTTCTGTAATAACTTTAGCCAATAACTGCTTAAAATCCAAAATAGTCATATTACCTAAATCAATACCGCCTCGCCCTCTGACTGATACATGACCGCTTGCGGCTTCTTTATCACCGACAACCACAATAAACGGTAATTTTTGTAGGCTGTGTTCGCGAATTTTTAAAGTGATTTTTTCGCTGCGTATATCTGATAAACTGCGAAAACCTTGTAGCTTTAAATCTTTAGTGATGTGTTCAGCATAGACTTGACTAGATTCAGAAATATTACATACAACCACTTGATAGGGGGCAAGCCAAGCAGGAAAAGCCCCTGCACAGTTTTCTGTCAAAATACCAATAAACCGCTCTAAACTGCCTACAATGGCACGGTGTAGCATAACGGGTGTTTTACGGCTATTATCCGAAGCGACATATTCTGCCCCCAAACGTTCAGGCATATTTGAATCAATTTGCATTGTGCCACATTGCCAACTACGTCCTAAACTATCCCGTAAATGGTATTCAATTTTAGGCCCATAAAACGCGCCTTCACCAGGTAATTCTTCTAGGGCAACACCGCTATTTAAAATCGCTTGACGCAAAGCGTGTTCAGAATAATCCCATGACTCTTCACTACCAATACGCACTACTGGACGATTTGCCAGTTTAACGGTAATGTTTGTAAAACCAAAATCAGCATATACCTTCATAACTAGGGCATGAAAAGCAGCAACTTCAGATTGAATTTGCTCATTGGTACAAAAAATATGCCCATCATCTTGAGTAAATCCACGCACACGCATAATACCGTGTAAGCCACCACTGGGTTCGTTGCGATGACATTGACCAAACTCACCAAAACGTAACGGCAAATCTTTATAACTACGTAAACCTTGGTTGTAAATTAAGATATGCCCAGGACAGTTCATGGGTTTTAATGCATAGTCGCGTTTTTCACTTTCAGTGATAAACATATTGTCGCGGTATTTATCCCAATGCCCCGTTTTTTCCCACAAGCTTTTATCAATAATTTGCGGGCCTTTAACTTCTTGATAACCGTTGTCTTGATACACTTGACGCATATATTGCTCAACGTGTTGCCAAACTTTCCAGCCTTTAGGATGCCAAAATACCGTACCAGGTGCATGGTCATCAATGTGAAATAAATTAAGCTCTCGTCCTAGCTTACGGTGGTCGCGTTTTTCCGCTTCAGCTAAATTGCTTAAATACGTTTCTTGGTCTTCTTTTTTTATCCATGCTGTGCCGTATACACGCTGTAACATCTCATTTTTGCTATCACCACGCCAATAAGCACCCGCTAACTTCATGAGTTTAAACACTTTCAATTTACCTGTATTAGGTACGTGCGGCCCACGACATAAATCAGTAAATGTGCCTTGAGTGTATAAACTAACCGCTTGGTCAGCAGGAATATTATGAATAATATCTGCTTTATATCGCTCACCTATACTTTTGAAATATTCAATGGCTTCATCACGCGGTAATTCTTTTCGCATAACCACATCATCTTTTTTAGACAACTCTACCATTTTGGTTTCAATAGCGACTAAATCTTCGTTGGTAAAGGGTCTTTTGTATGCGAAATCGTAATAAAAACCGTTGTCAATCACAGGGCCAATAGTCACTTGTGCTTCAGGAAATAAAGTTTTAACTGCATGCGCTAATAAGTGGGCTGTACTATGACGGATAACCTCTAAGCCATCACTAGATTTGTCTGTCACAATTGCTAAACTAGCATTTGTATTAATTAAGGTACTGGTATCCACTAAAATACCATTGAGTTTACCTGCTAAAGCAGCTTTACCTAAACTGGTCGCGATGCTACTAGCAACTTGTGCGACAGTAACAGGAGCATCAAAATGGCGTAAAGAACCATCAGGTAAAGTAATTTGAATGGACATATAAGTAAATTAAAAATAATAAATAATAAAGTAAATAATAAAGTAAATAGTAAAGAATAAAGTAAATAATAAGTAAATAATAATAAAAATAATAAAAACAATAAAAACAATAAAAACAATAAAAACAATAAAATAAATTTTTATACGTATAAGTTTTTATACGAAAAGACTTATTTTATAAGAAATTATGGTGTGTATGATATATTTTATCGCTTTAAGCACTTTCAATAGTCCAGCGGGCTTCATTGTCTTGGGCTAAGGCATTTTTTAATATGGGCATTGTTGTTTTTAAAGCTGCAGCCAGCGTCCATGGTGGATTGATAATAAACATACCGCTACCCCATAAACCTCCAAAACTATCAGGGTGTGAGGCATTAATCGCCAAGGTAACGTTTAAATACTGCGTCCCTTTATGCTGATTACATAAAGTTTTCAAACGAGGAATTAATTGTTGTGCTTCAATGCGTTTTAACATTGGATACCAGACGGCATAAGTGCCTGTAGGAAATTTTGTCATAGCTTGGCGTAAAGTGTCTAGCACGCTACGGTAATCCGTTTTAATTTCATAACTAGGATCAATTAATACTAAAGCACGTCTATGTGGCGGAGGCAATAACGAGGCTAAACCTGAAAAACCTTCTTCACCTTGAATCAAAACAGGACGAACGCGTGATATTCGTTGACCTACAACGGGTGTCGGTTGTATCGGTGTATTACGCATTAAATGCGCTTCTAACAATAGCCGTTCAGCAGGATGACGCTCAAAGACTCGTAAAGTATCTGGAATAAATTCAGCCGTACGTAGCTGTGCTAACATCAAAAGCGGTGAACCTGGATAATGTAATAACTGCCCCACAGGATTAAATTGTGCTACGGCATCTAAGTACCGAGTGATTAATTCGGGTAAAGCTTTTTTAGCTGATGTATTGACTAATATATTAACTGGTTGTTTTTGCTTTAAACTTATATCAGTATGTGTATCAGTCTTTATATTTGTATTTATATTTGTATTTATATTTGTATTTATATTTTTATATATATCAGTATTTGTATTTCTGTATAGCGTCCATAATTTACGAATACCCGTTGCAGCTTCTTGAGTGGTTTGTGCTTGAATGTGGTGTAAAGCATAAGAGCCAGCCCCTGCATGAGTATCAATATAACTAATAGGCACAGGTTTATCTTGCATGTGCTGAATAATTGCTAATAATACAATGTGTTTTAAAACATCTGCATGATTGCCTGCGTGATAACCGTGTTGGTAACTTAGCATTTAAAATAATCTTTCAAGTTTTACCCTATTTTATTTAAAAGACTTAGATATTTATAGTATATTATTTACAGTATATTGTTTACAGTATATTATTTACAGTATATTATTTATAGTATATTGTTTAGTTTAATAAACTTTAGGTTAATAAACCCATAGCATGGCGTACATCGTGCATCGTTGCTTGGGCCACTTTTCTAGCATTATCACACCCTAAAGCAATTATTTCACGAACATGATTGGGATGAGCGATAAAATGTGCCGCTCGGTCTCGCATAGGTGCAAGTTCTGCCTGTACAGCAGCCACAATAGGTCGCTTACACTCTACACAACCAATAGTTGCAGTAACACAGCCTTCTTTAACCCATAATTGTGTGTCAGCATTACTGTATACCTGATGGAACTTCCAAACAGGACAACGCTCTGGCTGACCAGCGTCAGTACGCAACTGCCTAGCTGGATCAGTAGGCATTCGTAAAATTTTAGCTTCAATATCTTTGGGTGAATCTCGAAGGGCAATAGTATTATTATAACTTTTAGACATCTTTGCACCATCTAAACCAGGCAACTTACTGTCCTTTGTTAAACTGACAGAAGGTTCAATCAAAATAGGTTTCCCTGTTCCTTCAAGATACCCCGTTAAACAAGCTTTAGCATCAACAGTCAATTTGGTACTAGCAGCAATTAAGCGACGCCCTTCTATTAAAGCATCTATCGTACCAGTTTCTTGGTAATATTTACATATTTGCTTAAAACGACGTGCCAAATCACTGCCTAAAGATTGAATATCTTTTAAAACAGCCTCTTGATAACCTGCTTTTTTGCCATACAAATGGTTAAATCGACGGGCAATATCACGCATCATTTCAACATGTGGCACTTGGTCTTCACCTACAGGAACAGTATTAGCACGGTAAATTAAAACATCTGCAGCTTGTAACAAGGGATAACCTAAAAAGCCATAGGTTGATAAATCTTTATCTTTTAATTTTTCTTGCTGGTCTTTGTAAGTAGGTACACGCTCTAACCACGACAAAGGGGTAGTCATAGACAATAAAGTATGCAGTTCAGCGTGCTCTGGAATACGGCTCTGAATAAAAATATTCGCTTTATCAGGGTCAATACCTGCTGCTAACCAGTCAATAATCATATCCCAAGTACTGGCTGCTAATACGGCTGGGTCTTGATAGTGGGTAGTTAAAGCATGCCAGTCAGCAACAAAAAAATAACACGGCTGTACCGCTTGTAAATTAATCCAGTTTTTTAATGCCCCGTGGTAATGCCCTAAATGCAGTAAACCGGTTGGACGCATACCTGAAACAACGATATTTTCGTTTAAAGATTCATGATTATTCATATAAGGCTTAAAAAAAACAAGGCTTAAAAATTATAACCAAATAGTTAATAACTCAAGTAATAAGTTAGCAATACCAGCCATTAATGCAAGATACGGCTGTAGTAATCCCGTAAACAACAATAATAGTAAAATTAAAAAAGAATATTGTAAATAAGGCTGAATTTTAATCAAATACTTATTAGGTAAGTATTTTAATAACAAATTTCCTAAAGGAAATGGTGGAAAAGGCAGCAATGCAATTGCAAAAAAGCCTATTCCAATCCGAATACCCATCGCACTGACTTGTTGCATAAAGGAATTTGAATCAACTAATAATTTATTCATTATCATCCAAATTAAACCCATTAATAATGGTCCTAAAAATATCGGCGACTCAATTAAAAATTGTCTACTTTTTGTACGATAACACTGCATATTAAGTTCTAAATTTTTAGCCCAACCAAAAAACACAGGCACACCAATAGTGCCGCCCACGATTAATATAGACATCGCAGGCGCAATCACTGTACCTATCCAATCCATGTGTTTAATGGGATCCCAGCTTAAACGCCCTTGGCGATAAGGCGTCAAATCGCCCATACGGTTTGCTAACCACGCTTGCAACGCTACTGATAAAGTTAGCGTTAAAAAAA
Organism: Pseudomonadota bacterium; assembly: GCA_039805985.1. Lineage (GTDB taxonomy): Bacteria > Pseudomonadota > Gammaproteobacteria > Burkholderiales > Burkholderiaceae_C > JBDLSY01. The sequence goes on from JBDLSY010000128.1 coordinate 15,406, forward strand.
CAGGTAGCGCGCTGATTGCTAAGGTAGACAATGTACGTTCCATAATGTAAAGCCTCTAAAAAAACATACGTAAAAATATTACGAAAATTTATACTAAAAATATTTAATAATAATAATTTTAAGTACGCACCATCAAATTTCTTTCAAGACTGTATTTATACGAAAATAAAATGTTTAATTTTAAGGCTTAAATTTAGATCTTAAAAAATATATTTTTAATAATTTTGAAAGAGGTCTACTGCGTAATATTAGCCGCCTCACTAGTCATTTTTTTAATGTTTTTAACATTATGGCGAATTTTTAAAAACGATAGCGCCGCTTGTGCTTCTTGTTCGCCATAAATACGGTTTAAAGTTTGTCGCGCATTGGCTATTTTTACCTCATTCATAACAGGCGTGTCACCTACACTGATTACTTTGAACAAGGCATATTCGCCTGTTGGCAATGTAACGCCCGTCCAAGCGGGTAAGGTTTTCACGGAAACACGTACTAGATCGGCAAACGCATCGGTTGTTAATCCATTGCGGTTATGACGGCTTAATAACTGTGGCAATGATAAGCCTTCGACGGCCGTATTCGGCTTATTACTTAATATTGTCAATTTAGTCTCGCCTTCGATTTTAGCTTGCTTCAAGGCTAATTCTTGGCGTAGTTGTGATTCAACGGTCTCTTTAATTGACTCTAAAGGAGGCGTTTTTGCAGGTGTATAGTCTAACAAACGCGCAACAACCCAAACACCCTTACTGACTTCAATCATACCCGTGTTTGCTTTGCTATCAATCGAGTCTTTTGATAATAGTATATCAATTATTTTGGCGGTTAATTCTTTTGAAGCATTGGGTTGAGATAAAAGCCCACGGTTAAACCCCGTAATTGTTTGAAGCACCAATTTAAATTCATCGGCCACTGACTTTAAAGATGATGAAGGCGCTAATAAGCCTAAAGCACTCACTAAATTTTTCTTTTTCTCAATCATTAGCGAGGCAACTTTAGAAGACTTTAACTCAACTTCTAATTCTGCTTTGACTGTTTCAAGTGATTTAGTTTGCCCGACTTTAATAGACTTTACTCGAATAATATGCCAACCATAATCAGTTTTTACAGGTGCAGATAAGTCCATTTCTTTTAAAGAAAATGCTGCATCAACAAAAGGTTTTCCCATCACTACCATAGACGTTTGCGTAAAAACACCTAAATCGCCTCCTTGGTTAGCAGAACCAGTATCTTCAGAGGACTGTTTAGCCAACATTTCAAATTGTGTAGGATCTTTTTTTAATTGAATTAAAGCAGAATCAGCTTTGAGTTTAGCAACATTAATATCGGCAACACTAGCATTTGCATCTAGTTTATATAGAATATGGGCTACTTGACGCTCTTCAGGCGTAGTAAATCGTTTCTTTTTATTTTCACTGTCATAATAATTTTTTAAGTCAATATCACTTAGCGTTATCGGTTCACTGATTGATTGCTTAGAAGAGTCCAGCACTATGTATTCTATATTTGCAGATTCAGGACTTTCAAAACGTTTAAAATGAGTAGCATAGTATTTGCTTAAAGCAATAGCATCAATTTTGGCAGCTGCAATATAAGTATCAGGTTTAAATAACAAAGACTGTACTGTTAAAGTACGCTCTTGAGCCATTAATATTTTATTGACTGTATTTTTTGGGATAATCGCTGACGATTGCAAGCTAGCCAGTAAAGTTCGCACACCCATATCTGACCTTAAACCACTTTCAAACGCAGCGGTATTACCGTTCAACACACGAGTGGATACAAACCGTTTATAGGCGTCTTCATTAAATTTATTATTCTCATACACCTCGGGTAAAGTTTTGACAAACTCTAATAACTTATCATCAGTAGCATTTAAATTACTTCTAGACACTTCTGCCTGTAAGACTTTTTGATTAATTAATCCGTTTAAAATTTTTTGGCGTTCTTGCGGTGTATCATATAATTTAGCATCATATTTATCGCCTAACGATTGTTTAACTTGCTCAAGTTGATTACGTATTGCGTTGTCTAATTCAGCTTGGCTAATCGCCTGTCGTGCTACAGTAGCTACATTGTCATTAGTGCTGTTGTAACCTTGAATATCAAACAAAGCAAAGGAAGGAAAAATTAATAAAAGTAAAAGAACTTGTAAAAGACGGCGGTTGTTGCGAATAATATCAAACATATTGAATCCAAAAGGTACAGAAAATTATAAAATAGTACTTTACCCTAAAAACTTAAACAAAAAAAGCCGTATTGGTAACCAATCGGCTTATATACTTTGTATAAAAATTTTAATGTATTGGTGGGTCCTGAGAGGCTCGAACTCCCGACCTATGCCTTGTAAGGGCACCGCTCTACCAACTGAGCTAAGAACCCAATACACTATTTCGATATTTTAAATGTAAATTAAGCTTTTGTAAAGCCGAAAGCTATATTTTGCTACGGTAGTTCAAAAGTACATATTTAAGTACATATTTAAGTACATATTTAAATACTTATTTAAATACTTATTTAAATACTTATTTATCAGTATTTAATAAAATATTATATACTATATTTGTATATTAGATTTTTTTATTTAGTATAAGATATATTATCTATTGATAAATTATCTATTTCATAATATTTCTTATACTAAACTTATTAAAACTAATTAACGCTGTCTTTCAAACCTTTAACTGGACGAAATTTAGGTACTTTGGCCGCTTTAATTGTAATCTCTTCACCAGTCTTTGGATTGCGTCCAGTTCTTGCAGGCCGTTCAGAAACAGTAAATGTACCAAAACCGATTAAAGTTACTTCTTCGCCTGCTTTTAAAGTTTCTTTAACACCTTCAATAAACGCATCTAAAGCACGTCCTGCAGCCGCTTTTGTTAAATCGGCTTCTGTTGCAATGTGTTCAATTAATTCTGTCTTATTCATGAGTACTCCAAGTAGATAAAGTGCGAAATGCACGTAAAAAATGCGGTTAAGTCAAATAATTGACATTTAATATTGCTTAATTTATATTTACATTTATATTTATATTTACATTTATATTTATA
>JBDLSY010000129.1:0-10678 GCA_039805985.1 Pseudomonadota bacterium
CCTTCGCCTCCAATTGGTCCGGCTTTAGGCCAGCGTGGTTTGAATATTATGGAGTTTTGCAAAGCGTTTAATGCACAAACACAAGGCATAGAAGTAGGTCTGCCTATTCCTGTTGTCATTACTGCATTTGCTGATAAAAGCTTTACGTTTGTAATGAAATCGCCGCCAGCCTCTATTTTGCTAAAAAAAGCGGCGGGTATTACCAAAGGCTCACCGCGTCCGCATGTAGAAAAAGTGGGTAAATTAACCCGTGCGCAACTAGAAGCGATTGCAACGACTAAAAATGCTGATTTAACGGCCGCTGATATGGACGCTGCCGTGCGTACATTGGCAGGTAGCGCCCGCTCTATGGGCTTAACGACGGAGATTGTGTAATGGCTAAGTTATCTAAAAAAGCGCAAGCTGCGGCTAAAGCAGTGCCTGACCGTACTAAGTTATTTTCTATTGATGAAGCAATTACAGTTATCAAAAACTGTGCTAAAGCTAAATTTGATGAATCAATAGATGTAGCGATTATGTTGGGTGTAGACCCTAAGAAATCAGATCAAGTGGTACGTGGTGCAGTGGTTATGCCTGCAGGTACTGGCCGCACAAAGCGTGTTGCCGTATTTACTCAAGGGGCTAAAGCCGATGAAGCACGTGCTGCAGGTGCTGATATTGTGGGTATGGAAGATTTAGCAGAGCAAATCAAAGCAGGTGTTATGAATTTTGATGTTGTCATTGCATCACCCGATGCAATGCGTATTGTGGGTACTTTAGGAACTATTTTAGGTCCACGTGGTTTAATGCCCAACCCTAAAGTGGGTACAGTCACAGCCGATGTTGCGACTGCAGTTAAAAATGCAAAAGCAGGTCAAGTTCAATACCGTACTGACAAATCAGGCATTGTCCATGCCAGTATCGCCCGTGCATCATTTGATGCCGATAAAATTAAACAAAACTTAGCTGCTTTATTAGATGCATTAAACCGTGCGCGACCGACTTCAGCAAAAGGTATTTATTTAAAACGCGTTGCACTGTCATCAACTATGGGTGTAGGCGTGCGTGTTGATTCTGCAACAGTACAAATAGGTACTGCTGCTTGATTTTAAAAAATTGATGGGCATAGTTTTTGTATTGTGTAAATATATAAAAACTATAGCAGTCAAAGACCGTAGGGGTGGCTAGTGATAGCCACTTAATGTAACGACCCTACGCAGATGGCAAACCCTATACGTAACCTTACCATTGCGTTCAAGGATAGCCAAAACCAAGTAGTTTATGTTCAGTGTTTTCACTAAATATTAAACTGTGTTTTGAAAGGAGTAGACTTTGAGTCTTAATCTGAATGATAAAAAAGCAGTTGTGTCTGAAATTACTACGCAAGTAGCAAAATCACAAACACTAGTCATTGCTGAATACCGTGGTATTACCGTCGCGGATATGACAAAATTGCGTAAGCAAGCGCGTATAAATGATGTCTACTTGCGAGTGTTAAAAAATACTTTAGCACGCCGTGCAGTAGCAGGTAGTTTGTTTGAAATAGCTGGCGATCAAATGGTTGGACCATTGATTTATAGCTTTTCGGCAGATGCAGTAGCTGCCGCAAAAGTGATTAATGACTTTGCTAAAACCAATGATAAATTAGTCATTAAAGCAGGTACTTATAACGGCAAATTACTAGACAAAGATGCAGTACAACAACTGGCTAGTATTCCAAGTAAAGAGGTACTGTTAGCACAATTGTGTGGTTTATTGGCATCACCGATTTCACGCTTTGCACGTGTGTTGAGTGCAGTTTCTGAACAAAAAGTAGCTGCCCAAGTACAATTTGAATCAGTCTCTGCTGAAACAGTTGCCGTTGAAACACCTGCTGTTGAAGTATCTGTTACTCAAACACCTATTATTGAAACACCTGCTGTTTAAAACAGTTTATTTAATGTGTTGTATGAATAGCTATTTTATTAATTGAATAATTTATCTTAGATTCTATTCATATTCACATTTATATTCACATTTATATCCACATTTATATTTATATTTAAGGAAATATTATCATGGCATTTAACAAAGACGATTTTTTAGTAGCTTTAGACAGTATGTCTGTAATGGATTTAAATGATTTAGTTAAAGCAATTGAAGAAAAATTTGGCGTATCAGCTGCAGCGATGTCTGCCCCAGCTGCCGCTGCTGGTGCAGCAGTTGTTGAAGAGAAAACCGAATTTGATGTTATTTTAACAGGCGTTGGCGCTAATAAAGTAGGCGTTATTAAAGCAGTCCGTGAATTAACTGGTTTAGGTTTAAAAGAAGCTAAAGATTTAGTGGATGCTGCCCCTAAAGCAGTTAAAGAAGCTGTTTCTAAAGTTGATGCTGATGCAGCAGCTAAAAAATTAGTTGAAGCAGGTGCGACGGCTGAAATTAAGTAATCACTAAAACTGGTTATTTATTGGTACGCTTTAGCGGTTAAAAAGTCGTCTGGTATCTGTAGGGTATCAGGCGATTTTTTATATTTAATGCTGGCACTAATTGAAATATTTTTAAAGACAAGTAAATGTAAGTATTTAAATATATATTTTTATATTTATTTGACTTTTGACTTTTTATTTTTGATTTTTATTATTTATTATTTATTATTTATTATTTATTATTTATTATTTATTTATTATTTATTTATTATTAACTGATTTGTGAGGTTTTTATGCCTAGTTTTGATGTTGTTTGTAAACCTGATACGGTTGAACTAAAAAATGCAGTTGAACAAGCCAATAAAGAGATTGGTACTAGATTTGACTTTAAAGGCAGTAGCGCTACAGTTGAACAAGCAAAAGAAACCCTCATTTTATTGGCGGACAATGAGTTTCAAGTGACACAAGTTAAAGAAGTACTATTGGCTAAACTAACCAAGCGTGGCGTAGATTTACGGTATTTAAAATACGCTGATACTGAACGTGTCGGTGGTGATAAAGTTAAGCAAGTGGCCACTATTAAAGAAGGTATTCCAACTGAAGATGCGAAGAAAATTACTTTGGCTGTTAAAAACAGCAAGCTAAAAGTACAGGCAAGTATTCAAGGAGACACGGTACGTATTACGGGTGCAAAGCTAGATGACTTACAAGCAGCTATGGCTTTATTGAAACAAGATATTAAAGAGATGCCTTTAGGATTTGAAAATTTTCGCGATTAAAGACTTAAAAATTTTAAAATTTAAAAACTTAAAAACTTAAAAACTTAAAATATATTAAGGCACAACAACTGCATCTACTATAAACCCTTGCTCTCGCCGTTTATTGTTTTTAGCAAGACGGCGTATACGATTTTGATTTGAATCTGCTTGGCGTTTTGTAAAATTAATTGCTGGCTTTACTTTGATAGGCTTTATTAGTAGAGCGTTTGCTAGTGCATATTTGTGATTTTTAGCGGTGGTTAAACGTGGTTTTACGAGTAAAGAATTGGCTTGAGTATATTTGTGCTTTTTAGCGCTGATTAAACGCGGGTTTTTTAAAATAATTGCATTGCTTTTAGCTAAATTACCTTGCAAAAGTGGGCGTTCTTCATTGATTTTTTTGGGTGGTTTTTGTTGCTGGCTTAGTCTGGGGTGTACAGTCTTTTGCTGCATTTTTAAAATACGTATCGCTTGTGTTTGAATGATTTTTTGTTGTTTTAAAGTGTGTTGCTCTGTTTGATACCTTAGAGTTGCCTTGCGTTGGCACTGTGCAGGGGCTAATTTTCGCTCACACTGTTGTAAATATTGGTTTTGTACGGCTGCTTCATCGGTACTATAAGCGACCCTTGTTATAACACTACTACCTATTATGAATAGGATAGACCATAAAAATGTACGGGTGCTATTGACCACTTTTAATATTAATAAATCGTTTTTTTTCATATAAATGTCTATATAAATGTACTAATATTAATATTAATAATTCTAATACTAATAATATCAATATTAATAAATTATTTAAATAATGATAACTACCATGTTAAACCCTACAGAGACAATGAACACTATTATTACCCAGTTAGCACGTGAATTGGGAGTCGGTTTTAAATATTTGACCGTAACGATAGAATTAATTGATAGTGGTGCAACGGTGCCTTTTATTGCCCGTTATCGTAAAGAAGTAACGGGTGGTATGTCAGACACACAATTACGTTTATTAATAGACCGACTACCATATTTACGTGAATTAGAAGCACGGCGTACAGCTGTTTTGCTTGAAATTGATACACAAAACAAGTTAAGCCCCGAATTATATCAGTCAATTATGCAAGCAGATACTAAGCAACGCTTAGAAGATTTATATGCACCTTATAAGCCCAAACGGCGTACCCGAGCTGTGATGGCAAAAGAGGCGGGCTTAGAACCTTTGGCTATAAATTTACTAAATAATCGTACTATAGATCCGTCTATTATTGCGGGTAATTTTATACAAGGTGATATTACGACAGTCAAAGCAGCGTTAGACGGTGCACGTGATATTTTGGCCGAGCAGTTTTCAGAAAATCCTAACGTTGTGAGTAGTTTGCGGGAATTAATATGGCAACAAAACCATATTTATGTCGCTAAAACAGAGGATGCCGATACCAAACCTGATGCACATAAGTTTCGTGATTATTTTGAGCACAATGAGCCACTACAGTATATACCATCGCATCGTTTGTTGGCTATATTGCGGGGTCAGGCACAAGGTATATTGACTGTGCATTGTGAACAGCCCACGTATTATGAGGCAATAGCCAGCGGACAAATATCCTCTAGTGCGAGCCATCCATTAGAAGGACATTTAATTAAACAGCTGGGTTTAATCATTGCTGAACAGCCCGCAGACGGTTTTATTCGTGAGTGTGTACGTTGGGCATGGCGTGTAAAGTTACACAGTCATTTAGAAACTGATGTAATTACACGTATTAAAGACAAAGCCCATACCGAGGCGGTAAAAGTATTTACTGCTAATGTGCGTGATGTTTTATTAGCACCGCCAGCAGGTAATGCGGTGATTATGGGTTTAGACCCAGGTATTCGTACAGGGGTTAAAGCAGCCGTGATTTCAGCAACAGGCAGTGTGTTAGCGACCGCTACAGTTTATCCGTTTGAACCACGTAACGATAAAGAGACAACGTTTACTAAGTTACTTCAGCTCATTCAAACATACCGCGTGAATTTAATTGCGATTGGTAATGGTACGGCTAGCCGTGAAACTGATGCCTTGGTTGTGCAGTTGATACATCATTTAAAAACAATAGATTGTGATTTTCCTGTGATTAAAAAAATCGTCGTCAGTGAAGCGGGTGCATCGGTATATTCTGCATCAGAATTAGCCAGCCATGAATTGCCAGATTTAGATGTTAGTTTACGTGGTGCGGTTAGTATCGCTCGCCGCTTGCAAGACCCGTTGGCTGAATTGGTAAAAATTGACCCTAAAGCCATCGGAGTAGGACAATATCAACATGATTTGCCTTCACGTCAATTAGCACAAGGTTTAGACGCCGTGATAGAAGATTGTGTTAATTCAGTCGGGGTAGATGCTAATACAGCCAGTGTTAGTTTACTGGCACATGTGTCGGGTTTAACTGTGAGTACTGCCCGTGCAATCGTTGTAATGCGTGATACTAATGGGGCTTTTTTAAACCGCTTGGCATTAAAAAAAGTACCTCGTTTAGGCGATAAAGCCTTTGAACAATGTGCTGGTTTTTTGCGTATTTATGGTGATAACCCTTTAGACGCCAGCAGCGTTCACCCTGAAGCCTACCCTTTAGTACAACGTATATTGGCAAAAATAGGGCAACCTTTACAAGCTGTAATGGGGCAGACTGATCAGTTAAATAATTTAAACCCTGAAGAATTTATTGATGAACAATTTGGACTGCCCACAGTAAAAGATGTGTTGGCTGAATTGGCTAAACCAAGTCGTGACCCTCGTGGAACGTTTCAGTATGCTCAATTTGATGATGCGATACAAACTATACGAGACTTACAAGCAGGTATGATTTTAGAAGGCGTTGTGAGTAATGTTGCTGCATTTGGTGCATTTGTTGATATTGGTGTACATCAAGATGGTTTGGTTCATGTGTCTGAATTAGGGAAAGGCTTTGTTAAAGACCCGCGTAGTGTGGTGAAAGCGGGGCAAGCTATTAAAGTTCGGGTGATTGAAGTAGATTTATTGCGTAAACGAATTATGTTGTCTATGCGTTTACAAGTAGAAACGGTGAACGTCGCTACATTACCCAATTCGTGGCAGCGTAACGCACCTTCTAATTCTGACATAAATAAATTTAAACAAATACCGTTAAACTCTACAATGAATACAGCTTTTTCTAATGCTTTTGCTGACGCGTTTAAAAATAAAGCTTAAGTCATCATGTAAACAATATTATAAAAAATATTATAAAAAATAATATAAATATTAATATAAATGTTAATATAATTGGTGATATAAATAATATTAATAAATTATATATATATATATTATATAAATACTATAAATAATATATTTAATATAGATAAGACTTAATATTTAAAATACAAATACTATGAATACTTTAAACCGTAACGCTTTGGTACTATTTTCAGGAGGGCAAGATTCAACGACTTGCCTTGCGTGGGCTTTAGAATACTACCATCATGTAGAGACTGTTGGGTTTAATTATGGGCAAAAACACCAGATTGAGATGGAAGCACGTCAAAGTGTACTGGCACACATTAGACAAGAATTTCCACTGTGGGCTAATCGTTTAGGTGAAGACCATGTATTAAATTTAGATATATTAGGACAAATGAGCGATACAGCTTTAACCCGTGATACAAAAATTGCGTTTGATGCGTCAGGATTGCCCAACACATTTATTCCAGGAAGAAATTTGTTATTTTTAACGTTTGCCGCTGCTTTGGCTTATCGGCGTGGACAAAGCGTTATTGTGGCAGGTGTCTGTGAAACTGATTTTTCGGGCTATCCCGATTGTCGTGATGATACGATTAAGGCCCAGCAAATAGCGGTGAGTTTGGGTATGGGGCAACGATTTACGTTCGAAACACCTTTAATGTGGTTAAATAAAGCACAGATATGGGCTTTATCAGCTTCGTTGGGTGGTCAAAAATTAGTTGATTTAATTTTGGAAGAGTCGCATACCTGTTACAACGGTGTACGCGGTGAACCGAATCAACGGCCTATATGGGGTTATGGGTGTGGTGAATGTCCCGCCTGTGAATTACGTGCTAAGGGTTTTATGACATGGCAAAAAACTGGTTTGTAGTTTAAAAATTAATCAATATTATTATTAATACTATCAATAGTATAAATAGTATCCATATTATCCATATTATCCATATTATTAATAGTATAAATATAATTAGTATAACTATTATAACTAATATTATTAATATAACCAATATAACTAATATAACCAATATCATTAATATAGTTAATATGATTATTAATACAGTTGCTAATCTAAAATAAAGACTTATGATGTTACGTATAGATATTATTACTTTATTCCCCGAATTATTTACTGCTTGGATGATAAACGGTATTAATCGCCGTGCTTTTGAACACGGCTTGGTACAAGCAGTTTTTTGGAATCCGCGTGATTTTACTAAAGATAATTACAGACGTGTAGATGACCGCCCTTATGGTGGAGGTCCTGGTATGGTGATGTTGCCGCAGCCTTTGGCGGCTAGTATTCAAGCTGCTAAAGCACGCCATGCTTTGCACGGTATTGTTGATTCAGCTGTGATTTATTTAAGTGCGCAAGGAGTACCCTGCAATCACGCTACCGTTATGAACCTAAGCAAATCAAAGGGTATCATCATACTGTGTGGTCGTTACGAAGGTATAGACCAACGTATTATTAATCATTATATAACGCAACAAATATGTGTGGGTGATTTTGTGGTGTCAGGCGGTGAATTACCCGCAATGATGGTATTAGATGCTGCTTTGCGTTTAATTCCAGGGGTATTAAATGATTTGGTTAGCACTAAAGAAGATTCTTTTTATTCGGGAGGTTTAGATCATGTGCACTATACACGGCCTAAAATATTTGAAAATGTAACCGTACCTGCCGTATTAATGAGCGGTAACCATATCAATATTAAAAATTGGCGTATGCAGCAAGCACACGCTTTAACTCAAGCAATTCGTCCAGATTTATTAAAAATAAAAAACGATAAATAGAAAGACAGTAAATAAAAAGACAATAGACTTGTTATAATAGTAGATTGTAGACAGTTAAATTTTAAATAGTCTACATTAAGCCTAGCGATGAATAGAGTAACCGACTCTACTCCTATCCCAGAAACTATCCTCGCACCATTTTAATTTAAATATTATTAAGATAATATTTTTATTACCTTTATTATATTTATTATATTTATTATTTTAGATAATTTTAAATTATTTAATGCAATGCGATTAAAACATATAGCATTAAGCTACTCATACTATGAATATTATTGACCAGTTAAATCAAATTGAAATAGACCGCATCGCGGCTATTCGTAAATTACCTGCATTTCGTCCAGGCGACACTGTTATAGTCAGTGTCAATGTAGTTGAAGGTACACGTAAGCGGATTCAAGCCTATGAAGGGGTTGTTATTGCGATTCGTAACCGTGGTTTAAACTCTGCGTTTACTGTACGTAAAATGTCTAATGGTGAAGGTATTGAACGCACATTTCAAACACATTCAACGGCAATTGCGGGTGTAGAAGTGAAGCGCAAAGGTGCTGTGCGTCGTGCTAAGTTATATTATTTACGTGAATTGACAGGTAAATCAGCGCGTATTAAAGAGCGTATTGATTTTAAAAAGAGTGCCGCTTAAACAAAGCATTGCTACTAGACATTGTTTTCTTTGCTTCTTAGAGAAAGAAAACAATGTACTGTGCTGAATTAATATAAATAAAAATATACACATATATACATATATACACACCAGTATACATATTAATAAATACATATTAATAAATACATATCAATATATGCCTAAGATAACTATCATTTTTCCTTGTATCTGCCTTCAATGACAGTAGATTTACAAAAATCTAATATATAAGATAACCAGTATGCTGGAATATCACCTATAACATTGGCTATATCGTGAGTAATATCCCACCGTAAATGTTTAATTACGTTGAACAAACTGTTTGCTAATGATACATCACCTTCAATATGTAGCCAGCGTAGCCGTTGGTCAATCGGTGCAGACGTTATGCCTGCTTTAATAGTAACAGTGACATCTGCTTTGATTCTAGAGGTTATATCTAATAAACCTGCCGCATCTATTTTGCTTATTGGCTCAAATAAAGCATCGTCATTTAAACGTAAGTACTGCTCACCCGCAGGCAAATTTGGTACGGGTAATGTTGCCCAAGATGGTTGCGGCAAAGGTAATTGAATGCCTGACTCCCAACGTATAAATAAAATACGTCCAGTTTGTTGCTTAAGCGGTTCATGAATAGTGGGTTCAGTAGTGAGCAAATGATTAATTGCTGAACACATTAAAAGAGCACTTTTATGCTGCATTTGTGCTTTGACTGTGTCTATACTTTTAAACAAAGATAAAAAATTAGAAATAGAAAGTGGCATTAGAGATTCCAGTAGGTCAGCTAAACAATTAAACTGAAGCAACATTGTAAAATCATATTGCCTATTTATTTTTATTTCAAGAGATCCTCTGCTAGCATTTTTGCTTGTGTGATGACTATGTCTACCGCTTTTTCTTGAAGGTCTGGCGGATAACCATATTTCTTTAAAATTCTTCTTATATTTCGTCTTAACGTAGCTTGTACACTTTCTTTTATTGTCCAATCTACTGTCGTGCTGTTACGGACTGCCTTTAAAAGTTCTTGTGCAATATGTTTTAATATTTCATCACCAAGCACTGCAACGGCTGTATTGTTTACTTCTAATGCTGTGTAAAAAGCATATTCTCTATAATCTAATCCTAATTTTTCGCCTCGTTTGTCGGCTTCTTTTAGTTGCTCTGCAAATGGAATTAAAACTTTCTCCAAAAACTCAACGGTGTCAATCATTCCATTGTGGTAGCGTTTAATGGCATCTTCCAACATTTCAGAAAACTTTTTGCTTTCTACCAAATTGATTTTGGTTCGTTTCTTAATTTCGTCTTTGAGTAATTTTTTCAATAACTCAACTGCCAAATTCTTTTGTGGTAAATCTTTTAGTTCTTGCAAAAAGCGTTCGTCTAATATTTCAATGTTTGGTTTTTTCAAACCTGCTGCATCAAAAATATCAATTACATTGTCGGCTGTAATGGCTTCGGAAATGATTTGCTTGATTGCTGTTTCCATTTCTTCGCCACCTGCACCGCCTTCGTTTCTGTCGGATATTTTTACCAACCTTGATTTTATTGCTTGGAACAATGCCACATCATCACGAATTGCCATTGCCTTGTCGTGTGGAACTGAAATTGCAAATGCTTTTAATAAATTCTTCGTATTGTCTGTAAAACTTTGTTCTCCGTTTTCCTGACTGAAAATATAATCTACAATTACTGGAATGAATTTTAGTTTTTCTTCGGGTAAAAGTGAAAAAAATTTCTTCCAATCAAAATGCCTTAATTGATAGTCTATGGCTTCGTGCAATTCCAACATTTTTGCAACTGCCAATTCTTGGTCAAGTGTTGGTTTACCTTCTCCACCACTTGCTGTATATTCTGCCAAAGCCAATTTTAATTCCTG
>JBDLSY010000130.1:0-7901 GCA_039805985.1 Pseudomonadota bacterium
GGTTATAGATACCGCGTTGCTCACTGCGTCCCATATCTTCTATTTCTTCAATCAAATGTGTCAGGTCTATCTCATCAAAACGCTTTTCTTTCAAAAGTCTTGCATTTTCTTGAGACCAAAGGTATATATCTTTGTGATAAGTTTCATGTAGTGTCATTGTTTGCATTTAGGTACACTTTAGTTTTGCATCAATTTAGTTTTTAGCTTATTTAGTTTTTAGCTTATTTAAACAAAACTTAAACCAAAAAATTAAGTCTATACTTTCAAAGCCTTAACAACCTAGCCCGTTCTTCTTCTGTGGGTGCATGGCTACGTGTCGCATAAAAATTTTGAATGATAGACAAGACTTCATCAGCACTGTCAGTGATGTGCATTAAATCCATGTCTTTTTCACCGATTAGCTTTCGCCCAACCAACATAGTGGTACACCACGTCCAAAAACCGTGCCAAAATTCACTGCCGACTAAAATAATCGGCGTATGACGGCTTTTTTTCGTTTGAATTAACGTGAGGACTTCCATTAGTTCGTCTAAAGTACCAAACCCGCCCGGCATCACTACAAAGGCATTACTATATTTTACAAAGGTTACTTTTCTAGCGAAAAAATGCCGAAACTTAAGTGCAATATTTTGAAATGGATTGCCGTGTTGCTCGTGGGGCAGCTCAATATTTAAGCCTACACTGGGCGATGCCCCTGCAAATGCCCCTTCATTGGCTGCTTGCATAATCCCTGGACCACCACCACTAATCACTGCATAACCCGCATCACTTAATTTTCTAGCAATGTCAATCGTTAATTGATAGTCAGAGTTATCTTTAGGCGTTCTAGCTGAACCAAAAATACTCACCGCTGGGCGAACACTCGCCATTTGCTCGGTGGCTTCAACAAATTCTGCCATAATGCCAAGTAACTGCCAGCTTTCGCGTGATTTTCTAGCGGTACTTTGATATTCGTCAGTGGTAGCTTGTAAGCTAGGCGGTAATGATTTCATAATAAAATATTCAGTTGTCGTTAAAATTATAGGGTAGCCAGTCTTAGTAGCAAAGATTAAAGGAATAAAATTATGCCCACACCACTATGGCATATTCGCCAAACAAGCCCGTATTGGACCAGTGCATCAGGATTAGGCCAATTAGCTTGGGAACAAAAAATTTTAAATACATTTAGCGAAAATGTGTTTGGCTATTATGCCGTAACTTTAGAGCTAAACGCCCTTAATTTATTAGAATACAGTTCTATTCCCCATATTTTACGTATGGACAGTGTCTCTCAAGAAAAAGTATACCGCTCGTTGTCGACTAATTCAAAAAATCCAGTCAATATTTTAGTGGATTTACACAACTGGCCTTTTGATGATGATTCATTGGATTATATTATTTTACCGCACGTGCTGGAATTTTCAGACAATCCGCATAGCATTTTAAGAGAAGCACAGCGATGTTTAAGGGCGGGCGGGTATTTGTCTATCACAGCCTTTAATCCACATAGTTTTTTAGGTATACAAGCGGGACACATTGAATTAGGACACCGCCATCAATGGCTCACTCGGCGACGGTTATTGGATTGGATGCAACTATTAAATTTATATCCAGACCGTGGGGCATTTGGACAGTGGCGGCCGATGACTGAACGCCCTAAACTGTTTAATCGTTTAGCGTGGCTAGACAAAGCAGGTGAACGTTGGTGGCCACATGGGGCAAATATATTTGCATTACGCGTTGTAAAACGTGTTGTCACGGATACACGCCAAGTAGTTGTACGGCAACCCTCAATATTAGACCATCTATTAAACCCTACTGTCATTACTGCTGCGGATAGCGATATACCTAAATAATTGTTTAATTGTTTAATTGTTTAATTGTTTAATTGTTTAATTGTTTAATTGTTTAATTGTTTATTTATAATGTTAAAAATTACCAATTAACTTAACAATTGACTTAGTGCTTACAACTCAAAATTATATTTTATGACAATAGCTCAAAACAATTTACCTCACGTCATCGCATACACCGATGGGGCATGCAGTGGCAACCCAGGTCAAGGTGGCTGGGGTGTTTGGCTTTCAAATAACACGGGGCATAGTAAAGAGTTATGCGGCGGCGAAGCCCATACGACTAACAACCGTATGGAACTAATGGCAGTGATTCAAGCCTTAAATGCTTTAAAACATCCTTGTAGTATTGACGTCTATACCGACTCACAATATGTACAAAAGGGTTTAACTGAATGGTTACCCGCTTGGAAAGCGAGAGGCTGGAAGACTGCGGCTAAACAAGCCGTTAAAAATGAAGATTTGTGGAAAAGTTTAGACCAAGCACAACAACGACACGTATTACGGCTACATTGGGTAAAAGGCCATGCAGGCAACGAAGGCAATGAACTCGCTGATAAATTAGCACGCCAAGGTATTGGTATGGTTTAAAAACATATTAAAAAACATTAAAAATTTATATAATTTAAGTTTAATAATCAAGTAAATGTAGTGTAATCTACATAACTTATGTTATATGGTATAAAATACTGATTAAGGCAAGCCTCCTCGCAGAGCAATTCGTGGCAACGGGTCAGGTGGGAAACCAAGCAGCTCACCACAATGCGTTCGTGCCGAGACCAAGGCTTGCCCCTTTCACTAATCCCCACAATCCCCCATGACTTATCAAGTCCTTGCCCGAAAATGGCGCCCACAAGGCTTTTCAGAATTAATCGGTCAGCAGCATGTGGTTAAAGCTTTAAGCCACGCATTAACCAGCCAACGGCTACACCACGCTTATCTATTCACTGGTACTCGCGGTGTTGGTAAAACGACTCTATCGCGTATCCTAGCTAAATCGTTGAATTGCGAAACAGGTATTACAGCCACGCCATGCGGTCAATGCAGCAGTTGTCTTGATATTGATGCAGGGGTATTTACTGATTATATTGAAATGGATGCGGCTAGTCATCGTGGTGTTGATGACATGTCTGCTTTATTAGACCGTGCTGCTTATGCCCCTGTACGAGGGCGTTATAAAATCTATATGATTGACGAAGTTCACATGTTGTCTAACACCGCGTTTAACGCAATGTTAAAAACATTGGAAGAGCCACCCGAATATTTAAAATTTATTCTAGCCACGACAGACCCACAAAAAATTCCAGTGACTGTGTTGTCGCGTTGCTTACAGTTTATTTTAAAGCCCATGACGGTTATACAAATTAGCGACTACCTAGCAACCGTTTTATTGGCTGAACAAATACCCACAGAACCATTGGCTTTAAGTGCCATTGCTAAAGCCGGGCAAGGGAGCATGCGCGATGCACTGTCTATTTTAGACCAAGCTATTGCTTATGGTTCAGGACAAGTACTGGCTGAAGCCGTACACCAAATGTTAGGCGTTGCAGATACATCAGGCATTTATACTTTAATGCACCAATTAGCAACCCGCAATATGTCTGCGGTTCTATCACAAGCACAACTGTTATTAGATGCTGGCGTGCCGACTACAAATATTTTAGATGAAATCGCTAATATTGCCAGTCGATTGGCTATTTATGAGCAATCTTCGCAAAAAACGAATGAACAACTCATCATAGACCCTGCCTTAGCAAGTTTATTAAGTCAATTTACGCCCGAGCATCTACACCTTATTTATGGCATTGCTACAAAAGCACAAACAGATATTGCTTATGCCCCCAACGACTACGCTGCCTTAGCCATGCCTTTGCTACGGATGCAAATATTTGCTCCTCATAGTACACCTTCAAAGCCCGACACACAGACGCTGTCTTCTCCTGTAAACCCTCCTCCTTTGTCTTTATTACCCGCTGATTCAATAAAAAAAAATCAAATTGATGTTGCTGTAAGCGTTAATTCCCAAATCACAACACCCCAGCAATCAGCAGTAGCCACAGATAACACAGATAAAATTATCAGTACATTTATACTCAACACACCTGACCAGTGGCCAGCAATTGCGAATAGTTTACCTTTAACGGCATTGGCACGTATGACCGCACGTGAAAGTGCTTGTAGCCGTATTGATGGACTTAATATTTATTTGATGTTGTCATCAAAACAAATGGCTGATGCCGCAATCGTTGCCCGTGTACAACAAGCCTTACGCACAGTATCAAACTGTGCCTATATATTGCATGTTAATGTTGTCGAAACAGCTCATCAATCAAATGCCGCTTTAAACCATACTGCCGTTGCCCATGCCGCAACAGAGCATACTAAACGACAAACCGAAGCTGAATACGCGTTTAATCATGACCCATTGGTTAAACAGTTAGTTTCCTTGGGCGGGCATGTTTTACCTAATTCAATCATTCCATTAGACTCATAATTCATAATTAATAGTCAAATTCATAATTCATAATTAATAGTCAAATTCATAATTAATTATTCAAACTAATAATTTATTTTATAGCCATACCAAGGAGTTAATTCATGAACCCATTCAGTACGGTTGCTGCTTATACTTTATTTAGAAAAGAAATTTTACGGTTTTGGAAAGTTGCTTTTCAAACAGTAGCAGCCCCTATTTTAACTGCTGTGTTGTATTTAATGATTTTTGCCCATGTATTAGAAAACCGTGTGGAGGTTTATCCGAATATAGGCTACACCGCTTTTCTTATTCCTGGTTTAGTGATGATGAGTATTTTACAAAATGCCTTTGCTAACGCCTCGTCTAGTTTAATTCAAAGCAAAATCATGGGTAATATGGTATTTATGCTGTTACCTCCTTTAGCACATTGGGAATTTTTTGTCGCTTATGTGGGTGCTTCAATGGTACGCGGTTTAGCAGTGGGTATCGGCGTTGGAATATGTACGTTGTTTTTTAGCCCTGTACCTTTACACAATTTGATATGGGTACTTACCTTTGCTTTATTGAGCAGTGCAATTATGGGCTGTTTAGGCATTGTGGCAGGTTTATGGGCAGAAAAATTTGACCAAATGGCTGTGTTTCAAAATTTTATCATTATGCCCGCCACTTTTTTATCAGGGGTGTTTTACAGTATTAATAGTCTACCGCCATTTTGGCAGGCTATTTCACACGCTAATCCTTTATTTTATTTAATTGATGGTTTCCGTTTTGGGGTTTTTGGTATAAGCGACATCAATCCGTGGATTAGTTTAAGTGTAGGATTAATAGCTTTAATGGTATGTGGTGGCATTGCATTAAGAATGTTAATAGTGAGTTATAAACTGCGTTCTTAATATAGGTTATTAGTGTAATGCAAGCCTATAAACAATCTACTCAAGTATTTTTATAGTATTTTTATAATATTTTTATAATATTTTTATAATATTTTTACAGTTGTATAAGCTACATACTTGTATATTTTTTATTAGTAGTTGTAAAATCCTTCAAGTTATGCAATAATCTTACTTTACAAAATATGGCGCTTTAGCTCAGTTGGTTAGAGCAGCGGAATCATAATCCGAAGGTCCCCTGTTCAAATCAGGGAAGCGCCACCAGTAGTTTCAAACAGCAAGCTTAACAATAGCTTGCTTTTTTTTGCTAAAAATACGGATGACTATGACACACTCAATTATTCCCACTGACCGTTTTCATACGACTAGCCATGAGTGGTTACAACTGTTGCCCGATGGTAACTATGCTGTCGGTATTAGCAATGCTGGACAAGCAATGTTAGGCGATATTGTTTTTTGTGGTGATGCCAAAATAGGGCAATCGCTACAAGCAGGTGATGTATGTGCTGTTGTTGAAAGTGTAAAAGCAGCCAGTGATGTACACATGCCAATTAATGGTACAGTTTTAGCATTCAATTCAGCGGCTATTGATGATAATCCAACGGTATTAAATACCAATGCTTATGGTATTTGGATTATCAAAATTGCCCCATTGGGGACTGTTAATCTTGAACAGTTAATGAGTCCCACAGAGTATATAAAACATATATAAAATATATATAAAATATATATAAAACATATATTTCATAGGTTCAAAATGATTAAAGACAATTGATTAATTGATTAATTGATTAACCATATTATTATTAATGTTAATAACGTTACGTTTTACATGCCACTTTCACTGAAAGCATCTACGCTTTATGACAAATACTAAGATAGCTTCACATTTGCCTGTACGGACGCGTTTTGCACCATCACCTACGGGTTACTTGCATTTAGGCGGCGCACGCACTGCATTGTATAGCTGGGCTTATGCCAAACATTATGCCAAAATAAATAATGGACCAGCAGCGGGTACATTTGTATTGCGTATTGAAGACACCGATATTGAACGCTCAACACCTGAAGCAGTTCAAGCCATTTTAGACGGTATGAATTGGTTAGGTTTAATCGCCGATGAAGGCCCTTTTTATCAAATGCAACATATGACGCGTTATCGATCGGTCATTGAACAGATGCTATCAGAAGGAACCGCTTATCCGTGCTACAGTACTGCGGCTGAAATAGAAGCGATGCGTGAACTGGCTAGAATTAATGGCGATAAGCCGCGTTATGACGGCACTTGGCGACCTGAATTGGGCAAAGTTTTACCCTTAATACCTAATGATATAGCCCCTGTTATACGGTTCAAAACGCCTCAAGAAGGGGCAGTAATATGGGATGATTTAGTCAAAGGCATCATTAAAATCGCTAATAGTGAATTAGACGATTTTATTATCGCCCGTGCGGTTACGCCTGAAGCGGCTGCCAACGGCGACACTATGGGTGTACCGACTTATAATTTTTGTGTAGTGGTTGATGATTGGGATATGAGTATTACGCATGTTATTCGCGGTGATGACCATATTAACAACACGCCGCGACAAATAAATGTACTCAATGCTTTAAATGCTCCTTTGCCGCAGTATGGCCATTTACCTATGATTTTAGGTTCTGATGGCGAAAAATTGTCTAAGCGGCACGGAGCTGTTAGTGTGATTCAATATGATGCTTTGGGTTATTTACCACAAGCTATGCTCAACTATTTAGCCCGTTTAGGGTGGAGTCACGGTGATGCTGAATTATTTACAACTGATGCGTTAATTACCTGGTTTGATGGCAGTAATTTAAGTAAATCGGCAGCACAATGGGACAATAAGAAGCTTAATTGGGTCAATGCACATTATATTAAACAAGCACCCATTGAACAAATAGCCGCTTGGTTACTGCGGTATCGAGGTATTATTGTAACAAATCAGTTAGAAGCCGCTATTATACTCATGCGTGACCGTGCTGAAACTTTGCTACAGTTGGCTGATTTAATTGCACCTTTCATTAACGCTCCAGTAATTACTGATACATTACGTGAACAGTACATTATCCCTAATCAATCAATACTAACACACTGTGTACAGGCATTAACACAGTTACCTGAAAGTGACTGGAATAAGAATAACATTGCTACGATTATTAAAAGTACATTGGAGCAGTGTTCTTTAAAAATGCCTCAATTAGCTATTCCCGTTCGCGTTGCTTTATTTGCTACCCCTCAAACACCTAGTCTTGATGCCATGCTGACTATTTTAGGACGCGATGAAACTTTAAGCCGTTTAAATATCAGTTTAAATACTCTTTAAATACCATCTAATAACTGACACGGGCAATACTAGCCAGCGTTATATGTGCTGCACCGCCCGCTTTTAACGCGATACTAGCTGCTTGTGCAGTCGCTGCGGTGGTGACTACGTCATCTACCAATAAAATACGCTTATTTTTAACAAGTTCTAAATATTTTTCATCTACCATAAAAGCATTTTTTACATTAATCATACGTTCAGTCGCATTTAATTCGCGTTGACTAGGTGTATCGCGTAAGCGTTCTAACACAGAATGCTTTTGATGCGCTGGATAAGGTAAATGCCGAATAATCTCCCAAGATTGATTAAAGCCGCGTTCACGCAAACGATTATTATGCAATGGAATAGGAACAATTAGGTCAAA
>JBDLSY010000131.1:0-4026 GCA_039805985.1 Pseudomonadota bacterium
TAATATCACCTGCTTTTAGTACAAGGTTATTTGAATCATCACGCTCTAACACGGCTTTACCCAAATTAAAAGGGATTAATTGCACCGTTAAATTATCAGTTAAGCGTTCAATAACGGCATAGTCCCAGTTGATATTGTCTGCTAAATTTAGACTGTCTTGTAAAACTGCTTCGGCATTGGTTTTAGGTTTTTCAGCCGTAGCATTGCTTAATGTGAAGCCCGCACCTTTATTTTCCGATGCAACAATAGGTTTGGCTTGTATGGATTGCACTAAAATATTTTTACGTGCAAAATAATCAGCTGTGATTAAGGCTTGGCGATCAGGAATTAAGTCACTAATACGCATTTGTTCGCGGTAAGGATAACGCAAAGGCATTGCTACATTACCACGCAATGTTACAACATTTTCAAACTCATCACGTACCGCCTGCAAAGTTAAAATATCGCCGTCTTTTAAAACAACCGTTCTCTGTGACGAAGCGTCTAAATTAATTTTAATCAAGCTGCGTGCTGTGTCTTGTGAAGGGGCTAAACGTTCAATAGATGCATTGTTTAAGCTAGTTGTTGCATTTAATCCGCCGATGTAGCCCAATAAATCACCTAATAAGCGTTCATTTTGCTTTAACTCATAAATATAAGGCGAATCAGTCGCACCCAACACCGCAACACGGCTACCAGCCGTATTAAACACCACAGTATCACCATCACGTAAATCAACGTCCTTGCTACGGTCTCCTTTGAGTAAAAAATCATACACATCAAATGAGACGACTACTTTGCCAGAACGCTGTAAAGTGATATTTCTCATACTACCCTTGCTAGAAGGGCCTCCAGAAGCAAAAATAGCCGACAAAAAAGTACTCATCGCAGGCATAACATACATTTTAGGCTGTATCGCCTGCCCAACGACATATACGCGTAAAGGACGTAACTTGCCTAATGTTACATTCATGTGAAAACCACGGTAAAAACGTCCAAAAATCTGTTGTACCATCGGTTCAAGCTGGCTAGCCTTGACACCCGCTAAACGAATAATACCCACTTTAGGTAAA
Organism: Pseudomonadota bacterium; assembly: GCA_039805985.1. Classification (GTDB taxonomy): domain Bacteria; phylum Pseudomonadota; class Gammaproteobacteria; order Burkholderiales; family Burkholderiaceae_C; genus JBDLSY01. Next base: position 1,053 of record JBDLSY010000131.1, read on the forward strand.
ACAATTTGACCATTGCGGTCAATTGAACTACTAAAATCAACATCAATTGAACCCCAAGCACGAATGACGACTTCATCACCAATGCCCAGCAGATAATCAGCATTAACAGGTGTAGTATCGTTGGTACTAGAGTCAGTCAAAAAATCGGGATTGGTAAACAGTTGTGCACCATAAGGCTGCGGTGATTGTCCCGTTGTACGCTTAATAAACCGTTGAAATTCTGTTTCAGTCAATTCAACAGGTTTACGGGCAATATTGCTTGTAGCCGTGTTAGATACTGTAGTATTTAACAGTTGCGGCGTCGAGTTTGTTAATTGTGGCGTAGAAGAATTATGTATTGTTAATGCAGGTGTTGATGCTTGTTGTTGCATAGAAGCCATTAACTCGGCTTGTGTTTGTGCCAGTACAAAACTAGTACTAGCAGCCATGCTTAGGCATACTGCAATTTTTATAGCTGTAATAACTTTTTTAAGTTTAATAAAATATATATTTTTAAGACGTATTTTTTTATATAAATTACTATTTACTGTATTGACTACATTTACTGTATTTACTGTGTCTATAGTATATATAGTATTAGAATCATTTTTCTTAATGACTTGGATGGATTGAATGATCATCGCTATTATTTTATTGAGTTGTAGTGTATGTAATTTAAGCAATTAAATTAAATTTTTAACGTAATTCATGATTATAAATAAATTACCAAATAAATTACCAAATAAATGACTAAATAAATGACTAAATAAATGACTAAATAGACTTCTTTCAAAACTATTAAAAATATAGCCACTAAAAGATTGGACGTTGCTACTTAGAAATAATTGTGGTATTTTTTATCTAAAAAAGCATTATTTTTACTAAGAATTTTTTAGAATTTTATACTTTAACCATACTGAAGTAGCAATACCTTAAATATTAATTATTAATTACGTTAAATTTTTAACGTAATTGTTCTAAATAACGTTGTGCATCTAGTGCTGCCATACAGCCTGTTCCAGCACTGGTAACCGCTTGACGATACACGTGGTCAGCAACATCACCCGCCGCAAATACACCTGCAACACTAGTTTGGGTTGCCATACCTTGTGTACCACTTTGTACTGTTAAATAACCGTCTTTAATATCTAATTGTCCCTTAAAAATATCGGTATTCGGTGAGTGACCTATGGCAATAAAGCAACCATGTACCGCAATATCTTGTGTAATATTGTTTTGCGTTGATTTAATGCGTATGCCCGTTACACCTGATTCATCACCTAATATTTCCTCTAAAGTACTGTTTACTTGTAATTTAATTTTTCCTTCAGCAACACGAGCCATTAGCTTGTCTACCATAATTGCTTCAGCTTTAAAGGTGTCGCGGCGATGAATTAATGTGACTGTTTTACAAATACCCGCTAAATACAAAGCTTCTTCTACTGCGGTATTGCCGCCACCGACTACCGCTACATCTTGATTTTTATAAAAAAAGCCGTCGCAAGTCGCACACCCACTCACGCCTTTGCCCATAAAGGCGGTTTCGCTGGGCAAGCCTAAATATTTAGCCGATGCCCCTGTCGCAATAATCAACGCATCACAGGTATAAATACTGTTATCACCTGTTAAAGTAAACGGCTTATTTTTGACATCTACAGTATGAATATGGTCATACACTATTTGAGTATTAAAGCGTGTTGCGTGGGCTTCAAACCGTGCCATTAAATCTGGTCCTTCTACACCCATGGCATCAGCAGGCCAATTGTCTACATCAGTTGTAGTCATCAGCTGCCCGCCTTGTGCCATACCTGTAATAATAGTCGGCTTTAAGTTAGCTCTAGCGGCATAGATGGCTGCACTATAACCTGCAGGGCCTGAACCTAAAATAAGTACTGTGTGATGAGTTGATGTAGTCATAATTGATGTTTTGAAAGTGAAAAAATGAATAAATTAATAATAAAGTAATAAAAATAATAAAGTAAAACAATACAGCAAAGCGGTAAAAATAACGGTAATAAAAATAAACCAAATAGTATAGATACCCTATTTTTAAAGCGGACTTTCTATTTCAAAGTAACGGGTGACAATATTAAGCTGGTGGCTTAATACTTTGCCTAAAGCCTGAATACCGTAGCGTTCTGTCGCATGATGCCCCGCTAGCAATAATAGCACACCACTTTCTCGGGCGATATGTACGTGTTGTTCATTGGCTTCGCCTGTTAAAAACACATCTACGCCTGCTGCAATTGCTGCTTCAAAATAAGACCCGCCCCCGCCTGTACACCATGCAATACGCTTTAATGGTTTTAGTGGGTTGGTTTGATGGGTTTGATTAGTTATAGCTATTATGTTACTTGATATGTTATTTGATGGGTGTAGTTGATTTTGAATATGTTCAATTAACGCGTCTTGTGTAGTGTATTGATTAGGAATATCGCCCACCCATACAGTATGTTCAGCATTCAAAGAGCTTGTATTTAAGAGACCTAATTGTTGTGCCAGTTGTATATTGTTACCCAGTTGTGCATGTGCATCTAAAGGCAAGTGATATGCTAATACATTTAAATTGGCGGCTAAAATACTATTTAGGCGTGTCCGACGAAACCCAGTGATTGTACCGTCCTCACCTTTCCACATTAAGCCGTGGTGGGTGATGAGTGCTTGTGCTTGCCAATGAATAGCCGCTTCAATGGCGGCTTGATTCGCGGTAACCGCTAATGCTACTCTTGAAATTGTCGCATTACCCTCTACTTGTAAACCGTTTGGACAATAATCTTTAAATCGCCAAGGCTCTAATAGCTGATTACAAGTATTCAGTAATGTATCACGGCTGCATGAATGTTCTATTGTCATAATGCTCATAATGAATAGTTTAAATACATTTTTATAAAAAATATTAAAAATATGTTTCTCAAGCTTTAAAATTCAAAATTTGAATCGAAATTTTAAAAATTTTAAGGATTTTAAGGATTTTAAGGATTTTTAAATTTGTTTT